>JAFXJJ010000115.1 GCA_017532345.1 Erysipelotrichales bacterium | reverse complement strand
TGCAGAAGTCATTAAAAAGGCTTATATTCATGTTCCTTTAGATGAAAGAATGGGCTTTTTAAAGGAATATATTCCACATGGAGATTTGGTTCGTATTCCGTTTAAAATTCACTTAGATGAAAACATAACCAAACTTGAACGTGAAATATTATTTGACTATCCGACTCATAATGATATGGGTGATTGCTTAAATTATATGCTTCGTTCAAGATTCACACGTATGGTTTATATGGGGAAGTCAATACCTGCTCGCCCATCTCACAAATCAAAGTTCACACGCGGAGATGTGGTCATTGTGAATGATCAGCTGAAACACTATACAGGAGAAGTTCAAATTGTTTTGAAAGATATGGAAGCTGATGGACAGCGTAATTATCTTGGGCGTATTGAAGAAGAAGAAATTATGATTTTAGACGAGATGAAGGCAAAAGATATTTTTACTTTCATTGAATCTTAAGAAAAAGGAGATACAAAAATGAGTAAATTTCCAAAAGATTTTTATTGGGGAGGCGCTATTGCAGCTAACCAGGCAGAAGGCGGCTACAAAGAAGGAGGCAAGGGGCTGACAAGCTCTGATGTATCAACAGCTGGGACACATACAGAACCTAGATATACGACATATCGTATGCCAGATGGTACAGAAGGTAAATTTTCCTATTTTGGAGGAAAACTTCCTGAAGGTGCTAAAAAGGCAGTTTTAGACGGATACTATTATCCATCACATGAAGCGATTGACTTCTATCATCGCTATAAAGAAGATATTGCATTGTTTGCGGAAATGGGATTTAAAATGTTCCGTATGTCCATTGCATGGAGCCGTATTTTCCCTAAAGGCAATGAAGAAACACCAAATCAGGCTGGGCTTGATTTTTATCGTGACGTCTTTACAGAATTAAAGAAGCACAATATTGAACCTTTAGTTACAATTCAGCATTATGATGTGCCTCTGTATCTTGATGAAGAACTTGGCGGATGGAACAATCGTGATACGATTGCTTTGTTTGACAGATATACAGAAACGATTTTTAAAGAATATAAGGGCTTGGTAAAATACTGGCTGACATTTAATGAAATCAATACTTCGATTATGATGAAGGATTTGATTCCAAATTATCCAAAAGCTGCAGTTGCTAAGTCAGTTCAGCTTTTGCATTATCAAATGGTGGCAAGTGCACGTGCAGTCAAAAGAGCGCATGAAATTGATCCGAATTATGTAGTAGGATGTATGATTGCAGGAGGACCATCTAAATATCCATTGACTTGTGATCCTAAGGATGTTCTGTATACACAAAAAGAACTGCAGGAAAATACATATTATGCTGCAGATACAATGATTCGTGGTGAATATCCATATTACGCAAAGCGATTCTGGAATGAATTTGGTATTGAACTTGATATCACAGAAGAAGACAAAGCTGATTTAAAGGCTGGTAAAGTAGATATGCTGACCTTCTCATATTATTCAACTTCCTGCAAGACTTATCGTAAGGATGTAGAAACAACAGGCGGAAATTTCATCATGGGAGCAAAGAATCCTTATTTGAAATATTCTGAATGGGGATGGAGCTTAGATCCAGATGGACTGAGATACTGTTTGAATGAATATGCAGCAAGATATCCAGGAGTACCAATAATGGTGGTTGAAAATGGACTGGGTGCTGTTGATAAGATGGAAGAAGATGGAAGAATTCATGATCCATATCGCATTGAATATCTACGCGAACATATTAAGGCAATGGCTGAAGCCATTGAAGATGGTGTTGATTTGAGAGGATATACACCTTGGGGATGCATTGACTTGGTATCTGCATCAACAGGGGAAATGAAGAAGCGTTATGGCTTTATCTATGTCGATAAAAACAATGATGGTACAGGAACACTAAACCGTTATAAGAAAGATTCTTTCTATTGGTACAAAAAGGTTATCGCTTCAAATGGTGATGATTTAGATTAAGACAAAAAAGAAATAATGTAAAACGAAAACGCAAAGGAACTTGATTTTAGTTTATGAAACACAATGCTTAGTCATTGTGTTTTCCTTTGTATTCATAGGTAAAGTGCTTTTTGTTTTAAAGATAATACGGTATAATATAAAAAATAGTGAGGTAAATAATATGTTTGTGAAGCAAAATTTTAGTTATCATAACCATACGTATCGTTGTGGACATGCTGTAGGAAGCGAAGAAGATATGATTAGAAGTGCAATAGAAGAAGGTTATACTTATTTTGGAATATCTGATCATGCTCCATTTGATGGATATAGTGCACCAACAGATCGAATGGAAATCGAAGATAAAGAGGATTATTTAAATACGTGTTATAAATTAAAAGAAAAATATAAAGGGGTAATTAACTTAGCAGTTGGTTTTGAAGCTGAATATGATAGTTATAGGCTAGAGGAACTAAAAGAATTGCGTAGCGCTTGCGATTACTTGCTTCTAGGTCAACATAATAAGAGGGTTGATAGAGCACGATATAATGAAGAATATACTCATTTTGTTGATGATTCTGATGTGATTATGTATGCGAAACAATTATGTGAAGCGATGGAAAGTGGATTATTTGCAGCTGTGAATCATCCTGATTATTTCATGCTAGGAAGAAAGTGTTGGAGTGATGCATGTACAGAGGCAGCAAGATTGATTGCTGAGTGTGCAGAGAAAAATGATATTCCTTTAGAAATAAATTTAAAAGGAGTAAGAAAAGGGAAACAATTTTATAAAGATGGTGAATATTATGCATACCCATATCGCAAGTTTTGGGAAGAGGTTGCGAAGTATAATGTTCGTGTCGTGTTAGGACATGACGCACATCATCCATTAGACTATATTAGAGAACATGAAATTGATTTAGTAAATGAAATTTTAGAAGGATTAGACCTTAAACAAGATTTGGACTTTAAAATTTAATAGGAGGCTAAATGATAGTTCAATCAATTACTGAATTGATAGGTAATACACCGGTATTTAAGCTAGCATATAAGAATGCCAATATATATGTGAAGCTAGAAAAATATAATGCTGGTGGTAGTATTAAAGATCGAGCAGTACTTAAGATGATTGAAGATGCAGAAAGTAGTGGAGAACTAAAGCGTGGTGACGTTTTAATTGAAGCTACGAGTGGAAACACGGGTATTGCACTAGCTATGTTAGGTATAAATAAGGGCTATCGAGTTATTATTGTAATGCCTGATAATATGAGTATTGAAAGACGCACGTTAATTAAGGCGTATGGTGCGCAGTTAGTATTAACCGATGGACATAAAGGGATGCAAGGCTCTATTGAGATGATGGATCAGTTTATGAATGAACATCCTAATTATAAAAGCCTTAAACAGTTTGAAAACCCTAGTAATCCATTAGCTCATTATGAAACTACTGCTAGAGAAATTGTGAGAAATGTGCCTAATATAGATGCATTTTGTGCTGGAGTAGGAACTGGTGGTACGCTTTCTGGAATTTCGAAATATTTAAAAGAATATAACCCTAAAATCTACACAGTAGGACTAGAGCCAGTGGGTTCACCACTATTATCAAAGGGGGTTAGCGGTAGTCATGATATCCAAGGGATTGGTGCAAATTTCATTCCACTTAACTACCAAAAGGAATACATTGATAATGTCTTAACCGTAAGTGATGAAGCTGCATATAATGAAATGAGATTAATTGCGGAAGAATATAGTTTACTATTAGGTATTAGTAGTGGATGTAACATTGTGGGAGCGAAGAGACTGGTAGACTGTGGATATCATAATGTAGTAACAATTGCTCCTGATGGTATTGAAAAATATTTAAATATGAATATCTTTTAAAGCTGTAAATTAATTACAGCTTTTATTATTCAGAAAGGAATTGTGATGGTTAATGTATGAATATATTAAATACATTAAAGAGCAGGATCCAGCAGCTAGAAGTATTCTAGAAATATTACTATATCCTTGTGTTTATGCTTTACTTATGTATCGAATAGCACATTATCTATATGTATGGCATCTTAGATTGCTTGCACGATTAATATCGCAAGTTTCTCGCCTTATTACCGGTATTGAGATTCATCCAGGTGCTAAGATAGGGAAATGCTTATTCATTGACCATGGAATGGGTGTAGTTATTGGAGAAACAAGTATTATTGGTGATTATGTGACAATGTATCATCAAGTAACATTAGGTGGTACAGGTAAACATATTGGGAAGCGCCATCCTACTATTGGCAATCATGTAGTGATAGGAGCGGGTGCGAAAGTCCTAGGGCCTATTGTTATTGGGGATAATGTGAAGATTGGTGCTAACAGTGTTGTACTTAAAAATGTACCGAGCAATACCACTGCAGTAGGCATACCAGCAGAAATAAAAAAGGGAACTTATTAATTTAAGTTCCCTTAACTTATTAACGCTTAGGAGTGTTAATTCTAACGTTACCTTGAACGATAGCCCCTTCTTCCATTGCAATTGATGCAGCAGATACATTACCATAAATCTCTGCATTAGGATTAATCTTAACTTTACCAGTTGCATGAATAGAACCATTTAAGATACCATCAATAGCAATTGACTTATTGAAGATATCGCCAGTAATTTGACTTTCACCAGTAATCACAATATTTTCTTCAGCTGAAATATTGCCATTAACAATAGATGAATTAATTGAAGCAGATTGTGCTTTAATATCACCTTCTACTGTACCATAAATAACTACACGGCTCTTACTATTGATATTACCATGTACTGTACCATTCATTTGAAGTGGATCAGTCGTGATTAAATCACCAACGATAACTAAGTCATCAGTAAGTACACATGTTTCACTATTATGTGTTAAAGGAATAGTGATAGGCTCATCATTATTCTTAATAGTTACGTTAACTGGTTCTTCTTTAATTTCTTCAAACTTAATTGTAGGTGGCACAATTTCTTTAGGTTGATCTTGAGAAATTACTGGAGCAGCAGCTACAGCTTCTTTTTCAGATTTTAAAGTTGCAAGATAGTTAGATAATTCTTCTTGTTTTGCTTTAAAATTATCAGCCGAAGCTTCAGGAGAAACTTCTTTACCTTCTTCAACTTCTTCTAAATCATCTAAGAATTGATTTAATTTTTCTTTAAAATTAAACATGTTTTTTGCCTCCTAGTGTTTTTCTAACATATCGAATGTAAGTGGTTGAGCAGCAGGTGTGTCGAATGACTTAAACATTTCTAATGCCCATTCACGATCTTTCTCATTCTTGAAGCTTAATGCAACATTAACGAATGATGTAGCTCCTTGAATAAATCCATTTAATACATAAACCTTTTCACCATTGTTTAGGCTTTGTTCAAGCCACATAGCAGCATATAGATAGCCATTAATTTCTTCTTGGATATCAACTCTTTCAAGCATTGTACGAGGGTCAGTAATATGACCTGGTTGCATTTCAGGTACTACTTGAATAGCTACTTGTTTATCCATATCAGTGAAGATTACAGCACCTTCTTGATTAATACGTTGGTATGTAGCAGGTGCATTGAAACGATAGCCTAGTGATAATACATGACCTACTTTACCACGAAGATAACCAAGGTTAGGAATATCTTCATCAGCCATTGTATTTAAGTTTAGATAAGGAATACCATTGAAAGCACAGATTTGTTGCCATGCGTCTGCTGGTAATAGAATATCATTATCTAGCATTCTAGCCATTTCTAAGTTTCTTGCGATAGTACTTGCAACATTAGCTTCTTCACGTGTTACTGGTTTACGCCACTTATAAACATTCCATAATGCAAACATAGCCATTTGCTTACGATATAAAGCATCTTTACCTTCGTTATACCACATGAAGTATTTCTTAGCGAATGCTTCAAAATCACCATTTAGATAAGCCTCTAATTCTTCAACTGAGTAGCTACCTAAGATTGTGATGATTTTCTTTTGGTTAAGTGGTAAGAATGGAGCTTCCCAACCAAAGAATTCAGTTGGTAATTCTGGATCATTCTTATGCTTTTCCACTAAAGCACTAACAGCTTGACGTAACTCTTCTACATGTTGTTTTTGTAGATGCATGAATGCTTTGTTGTATACGTAATCAGTTGGATCATCATAATCAAATGTAAATCCCATAGCAGTAGCAGCTTGGTTTAAACAATTAATTACAGCAGCATGGAACCCTGGACCTGCTTCAGAAGTAACAGCTTCTGCAGTTAATAAAGTTTCAGTAATATTGAAACGTACAGTACCAGTAGGAACTAGTTGCATCGCATACTCATTTTGCCCCGCACGCATTAAACGTGCATCATATTTCTCATTTTTACAGATTTCACCTAAGCTCTTCATAAATGCATCAGCATTAATTTTACGAGCAAAGAATCCCTTTTTATATTTGGCTTTTACGATAATACTCACGTAAATCTCCTCCAGTTAGAGTTTTCATACTCTCATATAATTTTACTAAAAATCTTACTTAACGTCAACAATAAGGAGTAGTTTATAAATAATATATATGTACTTAAAATCAGTAAAAATAAACAAATTACGTAAATTAACACATACTAGATACAAATAATCATGGATTGTATCATTAAGGATGTAAGATTTTTAAATAAGATAGCTTAAGGAGTTTCAAAATTGTGTATTATCATGTATAATATATAAGCAAAAAGTGAGGACATGAAATGACCAGAGTTGAATTTGTAGAAGCATTGAAGCAAATCGGAGTAATCATTACACCTAAACAAGAGGAGCAATTTTATTTATATGCTGCTTTATTAAAAGAGTGGAATGAGAAAATGAATCTTACTGGAATTAGCGAAGAACCAGAAGTTCTACAAATGCATTTCTATGATTCGATTGTACCTTTAGCTCGTTTACAAATTAAAGAAGGAAAATTCGCGGATGTTGGTGCTGGTGCTGGATTTCCATCATTACCATGCTTAATCGCTTTTCCTAATTTACAAGTTACGATTATTGAACCACTGCAAAAGCGTTGTGTCTTTTTAAATGAAGTTGTGAAGCAATTAGGTTTAGAAAATGTTAGTATTATGAATGCTCGTGCTGAGGATTTTGTAGCTGATAACCGTGAAAGCTTTGATATTGTCAGTGCTAGAGCAGTAGCTAATTTAAATATACTTAGCGAATTATGCTTGCCTTTAGTTAAGAAGGATGGGATCTTCTTAGCAATGAAGGGTAGTAGTGGTTTGGCAGAAAAAGACGCTGCCGCAAAAGCTGTATCAATACTTGGTGGTAAATTTGAAACAGCATTTGAGGAGAAGGTTGGCGAACATACACACATCAATTTGATTTATCGTAAGTGTAAGGAAACACCAGCTAAATATCCAAGAGCATATGCGAAGATAAAGAAAAATCCACTATAGGAGAGAGAATATGGAAGAAGTTAAATTAATAAAGATTGATGAAATCGCAACTAATCGTTATCAACCACGTCTTACATTTGATGATAACGCATTAGCTGATTTAGCGTTATCAATTAAACATAATGGTTTACTACAACCAATTGTAGTGCGTATGATTGATGATCACTATGAGATAATTGCAGGTGAACGTCGTTATCGTGCATGTAAGTTAAATGGATATACTGAAGTACCATGTATCGTGAAGGATGCGACAGAACTTCAAAGTGCAGAATTGGCGTTAATTGAAAATATTCAGCGTCAAGATTTAAGTGCGATTGAAGAAGCTAAAGCATATGTATCATTAATGCGTTCAAGTAGTATGACACAAGATGAATTAGCTAAGAAATTAGGTAAATCGCAAGCATCGATTGCCAACAAGATTCGTTTACTACAATTACCAGATGAAATCCAAGAAGCTGTAAGTGAAGGTAAACTAACTGAAAGACATGCGAGAGCATTATTAAGTGTTGATAAGGATGAACAAAAGAAAGTCTTCAAAACAATCTTGAAAAAAGGTTTAAACGTTAAGAAGACAGAAGAATATATTCAAAAGCTTAAGACACCTAAGGCTGAAAAACCAAAGAGTGGTGTCATTACTGGTGTATCGAAGAACTTGAAGATTGCGATTAACACAATTGACCAAGCCGTTAAAATGATTAATCAAAGTGGTGTAACAGCTACTATTGAAGGCTTTAATGAAGAAGATGAAATTCGTATTGTGATACGAATGCCTAAGTAGGAGGTAAATATATGGGTAAGATTATCGCTGTATCAAATCAAAAGGGTGGTGTAGGTAAAACTACAACTAGTATTAACCTTGCTGCTGGTCTTGCATACCTAGAAAATAGAGTATTATTAGTTGATTTAGATCCACAAGGAAACTCTACACAAGGTATTGGACAAGCTACTAATGATGCGCAAAATACTATCTATGATGTATTATTAGATGAAGTCCAAGCAGAAGATGCGATTATACATTTAAATCAACCTCCAATGGATTTAATTCCAGCTTCTATTTCATTAGCTGGAGCTGATTTAGAAATGGCTAATTATAAGTTCGGAAAAGAACAATTATTAAAGAATAAATTAGATGTGATTAAGGATAAATATGATTATATTATTATTGACTGTCCTCCATCATTAGGTCTATTAAATACTAATGCATTAACTGCATCTGATTCTGTGATTATTCCTGTACAATGTGAATATTATGCATTAGAAGGTGTAACACAATTATTAAATACTATTCGTATCGTACAAAATCTATTTAATAAAGATTTGAAAATCGAAGGTGTATTACTAACTATGTATGATGGAAGAACTAATCTTAGTGTTGAAGTTATGCAAGAAGTTAGAAAATACTTTACAGAAAAAGTATATAAGAGCTATATTCCACGTAATGTTAAGCTAAGTGAAGCTCCTAGCCGTGGACAAAGCATTTTTGAATATGATTTAAAATGTGAAGGAGCTAATGCATATATCCATCTTGCTAGAGAAGTAATGGATAACAATAAAAAGAAGTAAGATAGTTAGGAGGTGGCATAATGCCAGCTAAAGGTAAAACTGGGGGGAAAGCTTTAGGTCGTGGATTAGAGGCAATATTTGGAGAGAATCTAAATAATGCTTTGGAACAAATCCAAAATGGTCAAAGTGAAATACCTTCAACGAAAGAAACAGTACAATTAAAGGATGTTAGACCTAACCCATACCAACCACGTACTGTATTTGATGAAGCCAAGCTACAAGAATTAGCTGAATCAATTAAGGCACACGGTGTATTTACACCAATCCTAGTTAAGAAGTCAATTCGTGGTTATGAGATTGTAACTGGTGAAAGACGTGTAAGAGCTAGTAAAATGGCAGGGTTAACAGAAATTCCTGCAATCATTGTTGATTTTACTGATGATCAAATGATGGAAATTGCCATGCTTGAAAATATCCAACGTGAAGATTTATCAGTAATTGAAGAAGCACAAGGGTATTCTAAGATGGTAGAACGTCTTGGTTATACGCAAGAACAATTAGCTAAGCGTGTAGGTAAATCAAGAGAGCATGTCACTAATACAATGCGTTTATTAAAGCTTCCTAAAGAAGTTCAACAAATGGTTATTGATGGTGAATTATCAATGGGCCATGTACGTGCATTATTATCACTTGAGAAAGATGATATCTTAAAGGTAGCTAAGAAAGCTGCTAAGGAAGGTATGAGTGTACGTGCTGTAGAAGCATTAGTAAAAGAACTACATACACCAAAACAACCAAAACAAAAGAAAGATGTTTCTTCAGTATATAGTTATCCTCAAAAATTAATGAGTGATAAGCTAAGCACTAAAGTAACAATCACAAATAAGAATATCTCAATTCACTTTGAGAATGATGACGATTTAAATCGTATTTTAGAACTTCTAAATGTATTGGAGGATTAGATGATGAGAATTGGTATTGGAAATGACCACGCAGCAGTGGAAATGAAGAATGAAATTAAAGCTTACTTAGAAGGTAAAGGCTATGAAGTTATTAACTATGGTACTGATACTAAAGAAAGCTTTAACTATGCCCTTAGTGGTGAAGCGGTTGGTAATGCAGTAGTTAATAAGGATGTAGATTTAGGTATTTGTATCTGTGGTACAGGTATTGGTATTGGTATTGCTGCATGTAAGGTTAATGGAGTACGTACATGTACATGTTCAGAGCCAGTATCAGCTCATTTAAGCCGTTTACATAATGATTCTAATGTATTATGTTTTGGAGCAAGAATCGTTGGTATGGAAACAGCTAAAGCTATCTGTGATGCATGGTTAGATACTACATTTGAAGGTGGTAGACACCAAGCAAGAATCGATTATATTACAAGTATTGAAGGTAAGCAAAAATAAGTAAATAAGGGCCATTTTGTATATACAAGATGGTCTTTTTTAGTTATATGATTATCGTAAAAGATTATTATATGGTATAATAATTTAATAAAAAGATTAGTTAATAGGAGAATAATTATGAGAAAGCAAATAAGTAAGATTATTGTTAGCTTGATGATGTTGCTAGGCTGTGTAAGCTATGTAGCTGATGTATCTAAAGTAAGTGCTGTTACTACTGGTACTTGTGGTGAAGGATGCGAGTTCACTATTGATGGTGATACAATCACATTCTCAGGTGAGGGACGTGTGTATAATGGAATGCCTGGACAGATATATGATGGTGTTGCGATAAATGCAGCTTTAAAAGCTTTAACTGTAAGTGAAAAAGTTTATATTGACGGAGGAAAATATACATATCGATACTATATACCTGGTGTGAAAAATATTGTCATTGAGGAAGGAATCACAAATGTAGACTATATGGCATATTTGGATGAAGTTGAAAATGTAACTATTCCATCAACTTTAATAGGTTATGGTTTTTTAAGACACTTGCCAAGTTGGGAAAATATTGAGATTACAAATCCTGAAAATTCAAAAATGGCGGTTAAAGATAACATATTATATTCGAAAGACTTAACAACAATTTATAAATTTCCGGCAAAATATGATTCAATAGAATATATTATTCCAGAACATGTGACTACACTTGGCAATTTTGCATTCGATAATACTGAAATAAAGAAAATAACTATTAATGAACATGTAAGTAACATTAGCTTTTATGCATTTTATGGAAGTGCATTTAAAACAGTTTATACAACAAGCCCAAGAATAGCAGAAGTTTATGAAGCTGCAAAAGAATATGCGAAAGGATTAACAAAAATAGCTTATAAACAATCAAATGGTGAGTATCAAGAATATTATGCTTATGAAAGAGAACATAGACCAGCGTTTATATTCGCACAAAGATATGATGAAGCTATTTATCCTAAATTAGTTTATACTGAACCAAAGGAAGAAGAACCTGAAACACCAGTGGAAGAACCAACAGTTGAATCAGAAATGCCCAAAGAAGAAGCTAAAGCAGATCTATCATCATACTCTAAAATGGATATGAACGTATATCCAGGCTCAAGAGTTACAAAGCTACAAGCAACAGCTACAGGCTTTAGTGTAGAGGGGTACATGTTTGAAACTAATGCAGATTGTATTTATAATGATGCACGTAACTGGCGAGAAATTGTATTTGTGAATACTGAAGATTATTCAACAACAAAAGCCTATAGAAATCAAGTAACAGCAGTATATAATACATGGTTAAATAAGAATATGACTGCAACTAATAATGGTACATATAAACTAAATTATGCTAACTACAAAGTAGAAGTGAATCCAAAGAATATTAATTTGTATGCAGGTAATGTTGCAGGACATTCAATGAACAGTGGATCATATTATGTATATATGAGAATATCTAATGGAAAGACATCATATTTATATCCACTAAGAGATGCAACGCTAAGTGATGGAAGTAATATGGAAAGTAAAGGTACATTACCAAGTGGATTCACAGTAAGTGATGATGGTAATAGAACATTAATCTATACAGTGAAATAGTATTTAGAAATTAAAAGTGATACTTTCAATATGAGAGTATCACTTTTTTGTAATAGTTTATTTAGATGGTTTAATCATAATATAAAACAATGCAGGTACAGTTTCTGTCTTTAATAATGCTTTACCTACTATTGTGAACCCTACATTCTTATATGCCTTAATAGCTCTTTCATTCCATTCTCTAACCTGTAAATATAATGGTTTATGGTATAAGTTATTAGCATGATTAATAATCATTGGTAAGATTGTTTTTGAGAGTCCTTGCCAACAATATGTAGGATTCATGCTAATGCCAAAGAATACTTGTTTGTCTTCCTCTGTGAGGTTACAAACTGCTATTAATTCATTATTTTCATTAATAATAGAGTGATATATTAGGGTATCAACATCTAAGAATGGTGAATTGTGTTTCTTCATATCTTCATATGATGGGAAGTTATATACATCATATGGAGGTTCATATTTCCATGTTGAGATAATCTTGGCATGTTCAATATTGTAGGGTATAATCTTTAAATTCATA
>JAFXJJ010000114.1 GCA_017532345.1 Erysipelotrichales bacterium | reverse complement strand
TTAAATGTAATGTCCATATTGCTACCTCCCTATTCTTAAAAATGAATACTACCAGAAAATCTCTCATCAGTAATATCTACAATATCTAAATGATTCTCATCAATAAATCTTCTTCGATAAGTGACATTTAAATCCTTTAAAGAATATAAACACGTATCATTTTCATCTACATACTTCTTTAGTAATTCAGAAAAAGATGGTACTACTTTATAAAATTCATCATCCATCATTTCTAATTCCTTTATTGTTTCTTCAAAAGGTTGATTTTCCAACTTATCAATATTTGAAGGCAATAAAGATATTGTTAATACTCTATTCTTAAAATCTTCGTGTATATGATTATACCACTCACTTGGAGTTCTATTTTTATCTCGATTAAAGTACTTTTTAACTCTATCACTTAGATTATCATAATCTTCTACCGTAATCTTAACATCTAGTAAGCTTATACCCCTTCCTCCAGAATGAGGCGTAAACAAGAATAATCTAACTCTTTTATTTTCAAATATATTAACTAATTCATCTAATTGATGTAAATTTTCTTTTGTTACTGGTATACCAACTTCTACATCTAATCCTATTCTTAAGGCTATTTCTAAAGAATTCATCATTAAATCGTAATCGCCAATTCTACCCGCAAATTTGTCATGATATTCTTTTAACCCATAAAAGGTAAAGTCTAGTAACTTGATACCAGCATTTCTTAAATCAGTTAGCATCTTAACTAATTCTTCTCTAGTTCTCTTCTTCATACCATCAAATTGCAGAAATTCACCACCCGGAGAATTTGTTTCTTGCATGAATTTGATAGTCTCAAGTAACTGAGGATGTTCCATGGAATAGCCATAGTAATACATAAAATTCATATCTGGACGATTAATCTTTAACCATTCATGAAATCTTCTAGCATACTTAACACTTCGTTCATAATCAATACCCAAGCAATTACCATTCCAAGATAATAAGCAATACCTACAATGATTCTCACAAGGTACACATAAATTTAAAATATTAATTGATTTAGTTTGAACCATTAACATACCTCCAAACTCAACAATTACAATAATTTAAGGACTATCTTATATTGTAGAATAAATTCACATAAAAAGCACTATTATTTTATTTATGGAATATTCTTATTTTCTTGCATTATATTATTATTTTATTGCATTTCTCATATTTTCTTGTATAATATAATTAAATAAGATACTAAGAAAGGAAAAATACATTATGAAATGGAATCCATATCAAGATCAAGAAAATAGGGCTTATTCTAGTATTGTTACATCATTATTCCCTGAACAAACAAAAACAATACCTAGACTATTATGTTGGTCTATCGTTTTTCTATTAGATTTGGTACTAATCATTGGTTGTGCCTTTAACTATGGATTTATGGATAATCGAATATCCTCATTATTATTTGTATTACTGACAATTGTAGTATTTTGGTTACAAGGATTTCTTTGGTCCTCAATCATCAAGTTATTTGGACAACCAATTGATAAAGATTAAAATACCCTCCTGCTATTTAGGAGGGTTTATTTTCTCATATTCATTTTGACTTATTTCACTAATTCCTTTAATTTTAAAATCTGGTCCTACTTGATTTAGATGTCGATGAAATTCTACATGTACACGAATCAAATGTGATTCATTATCTTCTGTGATTACTTCATATATAATAAATCCACCCTGTTCATCTTCACCTCTAACTAAATATTCTCCACTAACTACATTATAACCGTTTGATGGATAATGTTCTTCTATATATTCTAAAATATCACCATCAAACCAACCAGCTGTATGATTAAAAATCCATGAAGATAATAATATTAAACAAAGCACTGTAATTACTATTATAACTTTCTTTTTCATACATTTCACCTCTTATTACTCAACTACTGAGAAGCTAGTTGTATATACCCTAGACATCATTTCACCTGAAACTGTTGTTAACATCACGTTTTTCCTGATCACATACTCACCTATTGGAAGCTTTCCATATGTAAGATAAAGATCAATATTATATGACGTTTCAGTATCATTATTAATTAAGTATAAAATAGTATTCCATGCATAAATCTGATCTTCATATGATTGTTTTAAAACATTTCTCATATAATCTCCAAACGTAATAGTGTCATTATTGTAAATTGCATGTATTTCATAAGAGGGATCAGTCGTTAAATTACCTTCAGTTTTCATATATTCTGAGTTATGACTAAATATAATTTCAAATTTAGTTGAGGATATTGGCAAAATATCCATACGTAGTCCCCAATCATCAAACTCAGACTCCACATCAATAGTTTCAGAAGAATCGATGAAATCATCTTGATATTTTTCTTGTTTTATTTCACATCCAACTAACATCAAAAAATAAAGTAAGGCAAGTACAAATAATACCAATCTTTTCATGAGAACCACCTCTTTGTAACTACTATATCACTTTACATTACAAATTCAATTCCTTGTACATATCTTACTGTATTCATATGATAAGTTACTTAAAAATTCAAAAAACACTGATTATTCCAAACTTTTAGACATCATATTTATTTTTGAAGCATCATTTTAAATATTTCAACATCATTATTTATTTCTAAATATCAATTTAATTCTTCAATAAATACAAGCTTTTATGAAAGCATATCTTAATTAACAATACTATTAAGAGCAAAAAAATCTCCCGAAGGAGATTTTTTAGTATAAATCGATTACTTATTATTCTTTCGCAATCTTATTTAGTTTTTCATTTAATTCGTACTTAGCATCAGCAGAAACTTTGTCTCCGCCCATCATCTTTAATAAGTTAGAAAGAGTCATCATGTTCATGAATTGTTGCATTTCTTCACCCATAGATGACATACTTACCATACCTTCTTGAGCACCGCCCATTACAGCTGCCATCATTTCTTGTAAGATTGCTGCTGTTTGAGGATTAGAAGCTAAAACACCAACTTTATCTTTGATGCTGTAGTAACCTTTTGGATAATTTAATTTCTTAGCTTTACGAGCTGCTACTGCTGCTGGATCATCGAACCAGTTAGCACCTTCATTACCTTCTGGTAAATCATATGCATAGTTATGTTCAGCAACACCATTTAATGTGATAGTATCTACTGCACCACAGCAAGTCTTAGCTGTTACTTCATTAGCACCATCATTTAATGGAACATTTTCGAATACTACTGCATGATCAACTGCTTCCTTAGTTTCTACTTCAGTACCATTTACAAATAATGTAACCTTTGGACAGTTTGTATATACTGTAACATTTCTTTCTTCTGGTGCACGATCAGCAAAACGACGTCCTGCTACGTGTACCATTGGTTCAGTTGTCCAGTATGCTTTATAGATAAAGAATGCATCTTTCTTAGTTTCACGATCATATGTAACTAAACCTTTATTGTTACGACCTTGTACGCCACCTTCATTACGAGCATCAGCAGCGAAATCAAACATATTCCATACATGTGTAGACCATAGATATGGACGTGTTGCGAATGTCTTCAACATTTCATGATGATAGTAAGAAGCATATTCTTCAGTATAGTCATGGTTTTCTGGTTCAGCACTATGCCACATTAATACGTTTTCAGAACCATATTCAGATACACCTAATGCACGATCAGGATTTAATTTATGGAATGTATCAAACCATTCAGCATTGTCTTCTACTTCACCTACATACCAACCAAAGTAATGGTTATAGCTTAATACATCAGTAATATATACATGTTCACTATCCATTGGTACCATAGATACTTCAGCCATTGTTGTAAGACGACTTGGGTCTAACTTCTTACATAATGCATGTAAGTCAGTTAAGTTACGATATAATGCTTCTGATTCACCTGTGATAGTAATTTCATTAGAAATACCCCAGAAGAAAATAGATGGATGGTTATAGTTTTGCGCAACTAATTCAGTCATTTGACTAATTGTATTATCATAAGCATCTTTGCTAGTTAAGAATTCACTAATAAATGGAATTTCAGCCCATAATACAAAACCTTCACGGTCACAAATATCATAGAAATATTGATCATGTTGATAGTGAGCTAAACGAATTGTATTAGCACCAACTTCTTTAATAAGAGCAGCATCTTGTTCATGATCAGCTTTAGAAATTGCCCAGCCTTTATTCAATCTATCTTGGTGGCGAGATACACCATGTAATGGATAGCTCTTACCATTTAAGAAGAATCCTCTTTCAGGATCTACATGGAATCCACGGTAACCATATGTAATTTCTACTGTATCTAATACTTCTTCACCATTTACGATACTAGCTTCACACGAATAGCAATATGGATCTTCCATACTATTCCATAGGTGTGGAGCTTTCACTGTTAATTTTACAACAGTATGACATGTAGCTGCTTCTTTACCTTCTGCTACTACATTACCTTCAGCATCTTTTAGCTTAACAACAACATCACATCCGCATGCATTTACTGGGAATAAATCAACACGTGTTTTACCAGTAGCATGTGGAGTAACGAATACACCATCAGTACCATGTTTTAATAAATCAAAGTGCGCTTTATTAACTTCTACGAAGTTTACATCACGGTATAAACCACCATAGAATGTAAAGTCTGCATTTTGAGGATAAACATCACTCTTAGCATTAGTAACTGATACAGTCACTTTATTGCCTTCTGCTTTCATAGCAGGTGTTAATTCATAACGGAATGTAGAGAAACCACCTTTATGTGTTCCAAGTTCTCTTCCATTACAATATACTGTAGCAACATGATTAGCACCTTTTAATTCAATATATTGTTTTTTACCTTCTGTTGGATTAGGTAAATCAATTTCGTATACTCCAACACCTCTCCAATAATCACTACCACCATCTTGACCATCTAATGCATTCCAAGTATGAGGTAATTCTACAGATGCGAAAGCTTCGCCTTGCTTCGCAAACAATGCTTGTGTAAGTAAAGTCTTTGTTCTCATTAGTTTATTATTCTCCTATTCTTTCATTTACTCGCTTTCTCAATTATAACACATTATACATTCATTTAATATATATAATCATTCAATTATTAGCTAATACAAACTAATGGAATTATTGAAACTAAAAATGTAGATGATTTTAGATAACCACCTACATTAATTCTTCTTTAGTATTCACATTCACTTTCCAATAAAGCATTACAAGTCATATATACTTTATTATTCTCCTTATCAATCTTTGTAACAAGAAATTCCATCGGAGGAAGAATAACTTCATCTTCTTCATTACAAATATCACTCATTAAATCTAGTCGTATTGCTGGTGTACCTACTGGCACAGTTATCTCAAATAAAGTACAATTACTTGAGCCATATTCAGCATTCTCAGCAACATGAGGATTTAAGCTACATGATGAAAAGCCTAGATTTTTAAATAATTTTCCTTCTTCAATATTACTTATAAACCTTGTCTTAATATTTCTATATAAAACTAGCTTTGTTTCTATAAGTACTAAACAATCCATCATATTCTTAATATCATTTCTAGCCCTCTCAATAATTTCCTTCTTAATATCATCATTTTCAATTACAGGAAATCTTTTTTGATACATCTTATATATCTTATTGCCATCTTCTTTACTACAATTCCATCTTACATCAAAGCCTAATTCTAACGCTTCTTGCATAACACCTAAACCATCGGCATTGATAAGATGTATGAATTCATCTATGATATCTTTACTTTCCTTCCATAAAAGACCATTTATTAATAAATAATCATTAGTAGTATAGAACTTAAGCGTTTCTTTTTGTTCTTCTGTCATATTAAACTCCTTAAGTGTATAACTCATTTTTAGATTTCTTCTCTACTTAAACAAGCTACTGCCTCTACATGATTAGTTCTAGGGAATAAATCTACCATTTGGACTTTTGATATGCGATAATTAGTTGTTCTCTCAAATATCTCAATATCTCTTGCAAGTGTAGCCACATTACAAGATACATATACAATACGCTTAGGATTCATAGTGCTACATGCTTCTATCACATCTTCACTAATACCTTTACGTGGTGGATCCACTACAATCACATCAGGCTTCACGTTTTGCTCAGCTAGTCTCTTTGCAAGTATTGACGCATCTCCTGCTTCAAAATTCACATTTGTGATACCATTTAGCTTCGCATTCTTACGTGCATTAATAATCGCAGGTTCAATAATTTCTACACCATATAATTTCTTAATCTTATCCGCCATTGATAAGCCAATTGTTCCAGCACCACAGTATAAATCAACTAACACTTCTTCACCAGTTAATCCAGCAAACTCTTTCGCAATACCATACAAACGTTCTGCTTGATCATGATTAACTTGATAGAATGATAATGGTGATATCTCAATTGTATTACCACATAATACATCTGTAATGATTTCACTACCATATAATACTTTAATACTATCTCCAAGAATCACATTGCTTTTCTTAGTATTAATATTCAATACGATACTTTTAATCATAGGAAACTTACTAGTAAGCATATCTACTAACACATTACTCTTTGGTAATTCACTACCATTACATACTAAACAAACCATCATTGCTTTAGTAACACTAGCTTCTCTAATATATAAATGACGTAGTAATCCTTTATGTGATTCTTCATCGTAAATCGAACACTTTGTAGTATCAATAAATTCTCTTACTACACTTACTACATCAGAGAAGATTTCAGGTTGTAGTAAACATACATCATTATCAATTACATCATGTGTCTTAGACTTATAAAAACCAATACGACACTTACCATCTTCATCTTTTTGAATAGGATATTCAGCTTTATTTCGATAATGATACACCTTATCACTACCAGCTATTTCACGTACCTCTACCCCATCAAGATTAACCTTACCAATACGCTTTAAAGTTTCTAATGCATAGTTTTGTTTAATATTTAATTCTTCATCATAAGTCATATGTTGTAAAGAACAGCCACCACACTTCTTATATACTGGACATTTAGGTTCAATACGCGTATCAACATCCTTTAAAATACGCTCTACTCTTCCTACTGCATAGGACTTAGCTACCTTAATAACTTTAATTTCTACTTTTTCATTAATCACTGTATAAGGTACAAACACTGGAAAAC
>JAFXJJ010000113.1 GCA_017532345.1 Erysipelotrichales bacterium | reverse complement strand
CTACGTATTTGGTGATAGTACTAATGATTTACCTATGCTTGAGCATGTTAAGCATTCTGTATTGATGGGAAATGGTAATCCCACTTTGAAAGATAAAGTTGAGTATATCACAACTTTAAGTAGTGTAGATGGAATTGAGAATGCGTTAAAGCATTATGGATTAATATAGGAGAAAAATATGGAAGACTTAATTAAGAGAATGGAAAAATATGCTGTAGATTTCAATATTCCGATTATGCAAGCGGAAGGTATGGAGTTTGTACTTGATTTTGTAAATAAACATCAAATTAAGAGAATTCTAGAGATTGGTGCAGCAATTGGTTATTCTTCAATTAGAATGTGTATGCTAGATGATGAAATTCATGTGACTACAATCGAGCGCGATCCTACTAGATATAATGAAGCTGTTAAGAATATTAAAGAGGCAGGATTTGAGAATCGAATTACATTAATTCATGGTGATGCTTTAGAATATGAAATAACAGGTGAATATGATTTTATCTTTATTGATGCAGCAAAAGCACAATATACGAAGTTTTTTGAACGTTTTGTTCCTAACTTAAATAAAAATGGTTATATCATTTCAGATAACTTATCATTTCATGGTTTAGTTGATCCAAATGCTAATGTAGAAAGTAGAAATGTTCGTCAATTAGTTCGTAAGATTAGAAATTACATTTCGTATTTAGAAGAAAATGAAACATTTAAGACAACATTTTATGAATTAGGTGATGGAATTGCTGTTACTGAATATAAGAATAAAAGTTTTGATGGGTTCATTTTTGATATGGATGGGCTAATAATCGATAGTGAATCGGTTTCGCAAAAAAACTGGCAAAAGGTTGCGTTACGTCATGGCTTTGAGCTACCTGTAGAAATTACAAATAAATTCTTAGGAAGATCAGCTAAAGATGTGCAAAAGATATTTGAAACAGAAGCGAATACTGATATTGATTTCTGGACTATAAAGAATGAAGTAGTTAATGAAAATCTTAAGCAATTTGAAAAAGAAGGTGTTAAATTGATGCCTGGTGTAAGGGATTTGCTGGAATATTTAAAATCTAAAAACAAACGAATGGTAGTTGCAACCTCGACTTACCATGACTTAGCGATAGATAGACTTAAGATGGCTGGCATTTATGCGTATTTTGATGCAGTTGTAACTGGTGATATGGTTAAGAATAGTAAGCCTGATCCAGAAATTTTCTTATTAGCGCGCGAGAAAATAGGTGTATCTAAGCTTAATTCTGTTGTTTTAGAGGACTCAAATTCTGGTATTGAGGCAGCTCATAATGCTGGAATTCGTAGTATAATGGTGCCAGGAATTGTATCACCTAGTGATGAGAGTAAAAGAAATAGTTTTATAATTGTCGATACATTAATAGATTTTAAGAAGTATTTAGAGGAGAATGAGTAATGAGTATATTAGTAGTAGAAAATGTAAATCATACGTTTGGTGGCCGTGTCATATTTGAAGATGTATCATTTCGCCTTAATAAAGGGGAACATGTAGCCTTAGTAGGGGCAAATGGAGAAGGTAAATCTACATTTATGAATATTCTTACTAGTAAATTAATTCCTGATGAAGGTAAAATTCAATGGTCTAGTAAAGTTAAAGTAGGGTATTTAGATCAACACACAGTTTTAGAAAAGGGAATGACTATACGTCAAGTACTTCAAAATGCATTTGATGATTTATTTACATATGAGGCAGAAATTAATGATATGTATATGAAAATGTGTGATGCTAGTGAAGATGAAATGAATGCAATGCTAGAAGAAATTGGTGAATTGCAATCTTTACTAGATACTCATGATTTCTATAATCTTGATATTAAGATTGAAGAAGTAGCTAGAGCTTTAGGTGTTATGGACTATGGATTAGATCGAACAGTAGATGAATTAAGTGGTGGTCAACGTACTAAAATCCTTTTATGTAAGTTATTACTAGAAAAACCAGATATTTTATTACTAGATGAACCTACGAACTACCTAGATAAAGAGCATATTGATTGGTTGACTCGATATTTACAAGAATACGAAAATGCCTTTATTTTAATTAGTCATGATGTACCTTTCTTAAATGATGTAGTTAATGTAGTCTATCATGTAGAAAACAGCTCAATTAATCGATATGCAGGGAATTATGATGAGTTTGTACGTGTATATGAAATTAAGAAGAATCAATTAGAAGCTGCTTATGAAAGACAACAACAGGAAATTGCGAAACTAGAGGATTTTGTTGCGAGAAACAAGGCTCGTGTAGCTACAAGAGGTATGGCTGCCTCACGTCAAAAGAAGTTAGACAAGATGGAGAAAATCGAGTTAATGGCCGAGAAACCACATCCTGAGTTTAACTTTAGATACGGAAAAACACCAAGTAAAGTGATTTTTGAAACTCATGACTTAGTTATTGGGTATGATACACCATTATCTAAGCCTTTAAATCTAACAATGGAAAAAGGTCAAAAAATCGCATTAGTTGGTGCTAATGGTTTAGGAAAATCGACTTTATTAAAGAGTTTACTAGGAATTAATTCACCTATTAGTGGTGATGTATTCCGTGGTGAAAATCAACAAGTAGAATATTTTGAACAAGAAGCTAAACGTAGCGATAAGACTTGTATTGAAGAAATCTGGGATACATTCCCTAAATTTACACAATATGAAGTACGTAGTGCTTTAGCTAAGTGTGGGTTAACTACCGAACAGTTGGAATCTAAGATGTTTGTATTAAGTGGTGGGGAACAAGCTAAAGTTCGTTTATGTAAGCACATTAATAATGATTCAAATATTTTAGTATTTGACGAACCTACAAATCACTTAGATGTAGAAGCTAAAGAAGAATTAAAACGTGCTTTAAAAGCATATCCAGGAAGTATTTTATTAGTATGCCATGAGCCAGAGTTCTATGAGGATTGGGTAACTGAAATCTGGGATGCTAGAAATTGGAGTTTAAGAGCGTAAAGATGCAGCAATGCATCTTTTTTCATAATAAAAGATTAATTTTTAAATATAAGATTAACTGTATTATAAAATCTAATAAAACAATCGAATGGTAGCTTAACCTGTGATTCTTATAATCGATGGTAAGATAATTTATTATGTTACTATATACTATCGAAATATATTTGGTTAAATTAATTACAGTGCTTTATTCAAATAGAATTATTAAGTTTTCAGTATTTATAGTTATCTTATCATTTTTTGTATTGTTATTTGTAAATATCTAGGCAACTACCGAAAGATAGTTAGTGCTTTATTGTTAATTTATTACGAATAATTAATTAACAATAATTGACAAATATGTAAACCTATTGTATGCTAATAGTAGATAACTACCATATGATAGGAGATGCTGTATGAAAACTAAAGAGAAAATATTATATGCGACACTAGAATTGGCGTCTAAAGAAGGCTTAGGTCGTATCAGTATGTCTGATATTGCTACTGCTATTGGTATTAAGAAACCTTCATTATATAATCACTATGCCTCAAAAGAAGAGTTGATTCAAACAATGTTCGTTCATATTAAGGCTAAAGCAATGGAGGAAATGCCTATTGATAATATGGAGACTTACATTCAACGCTTCCCAACAGAAGCTATTCTTTACCATGCAGTAGATATTTATT
>JAFXJJ010000112.1 GCA_017532345.1 Erysipelotrichales bacterium | reverse complement strand
TATAAACCACATGTAGAAGAGTTCTTAAAGGATTATAAAGATGTGGCAATTTATTATGTCGTATTAGACAAAAGTGATGCTGCTCAAACTAGTGAGCTTACATCATTAGTAGCATTAGAATATACACCAACTACCTTCTTAATTGTGAATGGTGGTACTCAAGATAGTTTTGTTGGTACTAATGATAAGAAATTAGCTGAAATGATTTCGGTATTAAAGTAGGTGAAAAGATGAGAGTATTAATTTTAGGTGGTACAAAGTTTGTAGGCAAAAGTTTAGCGCAATACTTCTATAATGGTGGCTATGATGTAACTGTATTAGTTAGTGGTAATCATCCAGAAAAAGTACCTTTTGGGGTAGAACATATCTTTGCAGATCGTCATAGTTTTATAGAGATGCATAAAGCACTATTTGGGAAAGAGTTTGAATACATAGTTGATGCTAGTGGTTATACACAAGAGGATGTATTTAATGTGGTTGAGAACTGTAATTGGGATGTACTTAAGAAATATGTATTTATTAGTTCTAGCGCAGTATATGCAGATGTAGAATCACCAATTAAAGAAACTGCAATGTGTGGTGATAATGAGAATTGGGGAGAATATGGAATTCATAAGCACGAAGCAGAAGAATATCTGCTTGAACAATTTGAAGCTAATAATTTCCCGGTAAACATTATTCGTCCAGCGTATATTTATGGTGCTATGAATAATCTATATAGAGAAGCCTTTGTATTTGATTGTTTAGAAAAAGGATTGCCAATAGTAGTTCCAGGGGATGGACATCAAAAGATTCAATTTATACACATCAGTGATGTATGTCGACAAGTAGAAGCACTATGTGAAGTAGAGGTTAGTGGAGAAATCTACAATAGTGGTGAAGCACTTCCATTAACATTTAATACATGGTTGGTACACATCTTTACAGCTACGGCAAGACAAGTATCAGTATTATATGATCGAGATTTAGAATATACAAATACACAGTATTTCCCATTTAGGAATATTAGTTATTATTTAGATACAACTAAGATGGATGCATTATGTCCACCAATTACTAATTTTATTTATGGAGCTAAGGATGCTTATGAATATTATGTAAAGTATGATGGGATAGATAATCGTAAGAGCTTATTAGAAAATGTAGAAAATGTAGGTAATAAATTAAAGGAGAAGCTTAATTAAATTGAGTTTCTTTTTTTCTAGACAAATGATTTTATTAGTTTTATAATTACACAGCACGGACAACCCGGGCAGTCAGTTCGCAATATCCTGACTATACTAAAACTACGAAAGGATTACTATGAAACAAACAAAAAAATTACGTGGCATGGTGCTATGTGGTATGATTGCGGGAATTTACGCAGCTGTATCATTAGCAGTACCGGCACTCTCATTTGGTCCAGTACAAATGAGAATTGGAGAAGCATTAACGCTTATGCCAATTTTGTTTCCTGATTCAATTTTAGGAGTAACAATTGGCTGCGCAATTACGAATGCAATTGGATTTATGACTGGATCTAATATTCTGGGGGTTATTGATATTCCTGTTGGAACTATCGCAACATTACTAGCAGCAATATTAACGTATCGATTTAGAAATATTAGATTATTTGATTTACCAATCGTAAGTGCATTAATGCCAGTGGTATTTAATGCAGTATTCATTGGTGCAGAGTTAGGTTTCTTATTAAGTGATGGAGGATTCCAATTAGCTGTATTTATTCCTCAAGCAATATCAGTAGGCTTTGGTGAATTAATCGCATGCTTTGTATTGGGATTGCCATTAGTTAAAGCGTTAGAAAAAACAAATATTGGAATTAAGTAAAAGACTGTTTAAACGGTCTTTTTTTGATGTTAATATGCGTTGCTTGAGGCAATGGTAGAGTATATAATATGCTTAATCCGTAAGGAGGTACGAGTATGTTTGCTGAGAATTTAAAAACATTAAGAAAACAAAAGGGGTTTACACAAGAGGAACTAGCAATAAGATTACATGTTGTAAGACAAACAGTATCTAAATGGGAAAAGGGATTATCGGTACCAGATGCAGAGCTATTAATTGAGCTATCTAATATTTTAGAGGTATCGGTAAGTGATTTATTAGGTTCAAAGATAACTGATGAAGAAGATGTTGATATCATTGCTGAACAATTAGCACGTCTCAATGAACAGCTAGCATTAGCTAATCAAAGCTTTCATAAGTTTATTACAATACTAAAGGAAGTAATGCTAGCTTTAATAGTAATATTATTTTTAGCTGCAATATTTGATAGATGGTGTGATATTTGGTATGAATTTGGTAATAATCTTTACCATATGATTAATGGTTAACTTCCTAATATTAACAAAACTTAAAATATGCAAGAAAATTTTGAAAATGTTTTAAAAAGTGTTGATTTAATCATATTTATATGCTAATATCTAAAAGTAACTTACTTTGGGGTCCGTAGAGCCCAAGGCGGAAGGAGGAAATTTACATGAAGGAAGGAATTCATCCAAAGTACAACAAGATTACTGTTACTTGTACATCTTGTGGTGCAACATTTGAAAGTGGTTCAGTTAAGAGCGAAATTCGTGTTGATACTTGCTCAAACTGTCATCCATTCTATACTGGTAAGCAACGTTTCGCTGCTGCAGCTGGTCGTGTAGAAAAATTCAATAAAAAATTTGGTCTTAAATAAAATGATACAGGTCGGAGTTAATACTTCGGCCTGTAATTTTTTGTATTATCGGATATTGCTCATAATAAGTGTGATTAATGAATGAATATATTGAAAAATAAGGGGTTTTCATAATTTGTTAAGGTTTATATTGTGAAAAATTGTGTGTAATTGTTGACGTTAAAATTTAATAATTATATAATAATTATGTATAATTGCGTTCTTTAGTGTGCGCAAAACGTAATAGGAAGGAGCGTATCATAATGGCAGGAGTACTATCTCAAAGTCAGATCGATAAATTATTATCCGGACTACAAGGCAATAAAGAAGATGCTGATGCTCTACCTAGTAAAGAAGAAGATGGGAAAGTGAAAGTCTATGATTTCCGCTCTCCAAAGAAATTTACCAAAGAACAATTAAAAACATTAGAAAGTTTATATGAAAACTTTGCTCGTATATTATCATCTTACTTCACGAGTTTACTAAGAATATTCTGTGAAATTGAAGTAGTTCAAATAGAGGAGCAACGCTTCTTTGAATATAGTAACGCATTACCAGACAATGGTATCTTATCAACGTTTGAGTTACAAGCAAAGAATGCTAAGATTGAAGAAGTTGCAACCATCGTTAACTTTTCTAACTCAATATGCTTCTATTTGATTGATAAGCTTCTTGGTGGTCCAGGTACTGGATGGAACTACAATCGTGACTTCACGGAAATAGAAGTAGCTATTATCGAAAATATTTTAAAGAAGCTAGAAGGACCTATTGAAGATTCATGGTCTAAATATATTGAACTAGATGCTTCACTTCAAACAATTGAAACAAATCCTCGATTAGTACAAATTTGTGCTCCAGAAGATATTGTACTTATTGTGTTGTTAGAAGTTAAGATGAAAGAGATGACTGGTACAATTAGTATTTGTGCACCAGCTATCAACTTAGTAGAAATCATGGAAAGCTTCACAAGTAAGTTCATGCGTTTCTCAAAACGTCAAGCGCAAGATGCTGCAGCAAGAAGCAAACAAATCTTCTCTACAGTTACTCAAACTGATTTAGAAATTAAGGCAGTACTTGATGATATTGATATTGATTTCTACGATTTAATGCAATTACAAGTTGGAGATATTATTCCACTTAATAAGAAAATTAATAGTGATATTACTCTTAAGGTTGATGACACTCCTTGGTTCACTGCTAGACTTGGTGAAACAAAGATGAAGAAAGCTGTTAAGATTACGTCATTAGCCGAGAAAGGAGGAAATAAGAAATGAGCCAGCCACTATTCACAAATGAAGAGATGGATATCATTGGAGAGATAATGAATATATCCATGGGTTCGGCAGCAACAGCGGTATCAACAATGCTTGATAAGCAAGTATTAATTACTACACCAAAGGTTGCTGTTAAGAAGATTTCCGAACTTGATTACTCGGCATTAGAGCCTGCAATGGTTGTAGAGATTACATACGTTGAAGGTATCAATGGTGCAAATATCATGGTCTTTAGACAAAATGATATGCAGATGATTATTAATCAGTTGATGGGAAATTCTTCTCCTGTAACTGATGACTTTGTATTCGATGAATTTAGTATTAGTGCAGCGTGTGAGGTTATGAACCAAATGATGGGTTCTTCAGCAACAGCATTGTCACAATTCTTAGGTAAAAAGGTAGATATTTCTACACCTGAGGCTAGTTTGTTTGGTGATGATACAGTATTCTCATTATTGATGAATGTGCCTGAAGATACTGAGGTAGTTGCAATCACATTTGACTTAGATATTAAAGATATTATGAATTCTGAATTCATTAGTGTAATGGATTTAGATTTAGCGAAATTATTAGTAGGACAATTCATGGGAGGTGGAGTTGATCCAGTGAACAGTGTTGAAGCACCTAAACCTGCTCCAGCACCAACACCAGCGCCTACGCCAGTTGCTCAACCAGCACCGGCACCAGCGCCAACACCACAACCTGTACCACAGCCAGCTCCTACACCGGTAGTTGCTCAACCAACACCGCAACCGGCTGCAGTACAACAACCAGCACCACAGCCTGTCGTACAACCGACAGTTCAGTTGCCACCTAGAGAACCAGTAATGCAACAAAATGTTAATGTTGCTAGAGCTGAGTTCCCAGTATATGGAGCTCCTGAAAGAGGCGGTGGAATACCTTTAATGAATAACAACCTAGACTTGATTATGAATGTACCATTAAATGTCGCTATCGAGGTTGGTAAAACTCGTAAGAAGATTAAAGACATTATGGACTTCTCTCAAGGAACAGTAATTGAACTTGAGAAACAAGCCGGTGCTCCAGTAGATATTATCGTCAATGGACAATTAATAGCTCGTGGGGACGTGGTTGTTATCGATGACAATTTCGCAGTTCGTGTAACTAGTATTGTCAATAAAGAAGAATTAATGGAAACAGTAGTTGGAAAGAAATAACAGAGGTAAAAAAATATGGGTAAGAAAATTTTAATTGTTGATGATGCAGCTTTCATGCGTATGATGATCAAAAATGGTTTAACACAAAATGGTTTCACAGATATTTTCGAAGCTGGTGATGGACAACAAGCTTTAGATATGTATCAAGCGGAAAGACCTGATTTAGTATTTATGGATATCACTATGCCTAATGTTGATGGAATCCAAGCTCTTAAGAATATTAAGGCTTTTGATCCAGCTGCTAAGGTTGTTATGTGTTCTGCTATGGGACAAGAAGCTATGGTTGTTGAAGCAATTGAAAGTGGAGCATTAGACTTTATCGTTAAGCCATTCAAAATTGACCGTGTTCTTCAAACAGTTAGTAAAGTTTTAGGATAAGATTATGTCAATTAATCGTAATGAGAATTCTAAACTTGACTTCTTATTAGAAATAGGGAATATCGGTTCAGGGAATGCTTTAACATCGTTAGCTGAGTTTATAGATAGAAGAGTTGATATGAAAGCACCACGCTTAGAATTCGTTGATTTCAATGAATTATTTGGTAGTGTTGGTGGAGTTGAAAATGTAGTTTCAGGCTTCTTAATCAATGTACATGGTGATGTAAATGGTATTATGTTATTCTTACTTCAAAATGAATTAGCATCAGAAGTATGTGACATTTTATTAGGTTCTAAATTAATTGATTTAAATGCCTTAGATGAATTACATGTTTCATTATTTAAAGAAATCGCAAATATTATGGCTGGTTCATATATTTCTGCATTAGCTGAAATGACTGGCTTAAAGATTACTACTTCAGTACCTGATTTAGCAATTGATATGGCTGGTGCAATTTTAAGTGTGCCACTAATTCACTTTGAAAATGTATTCGGTCAAATCTTGTTAATTCAAAATTCCTTTTCTGTTGACTTGAAAGAGTACAACAGTTCAATCTTCTTCTTCTTAGAAGATGAATCAATCGCAAAATTAATGAAGCAATTCGGTATTGAATAATGATTACTATTGGGATTGGAGAACTTAATGTTTGTAAGGTGCCAGAGTCACTAGTTACATATGCATTAGGATCTTGTGTTGGTGTATGTTTATATGATTCAGTTATGAAAGTAGCTGGATTGGCACATGTAATGTTACCTCAAAGTACACCAGGCTCAACTAGTAATAGATATGCAGATGTTGCTGTTGTTAATCTAGTAAAAGAGATGGAAAAAAAGGGTGCTTCAAAATTAAGATTAACTGCAAAGATTGCTGGCGGAGCTAAAATGTTCGAAAGCGTTAGTAATAACAGTATTGGAAATATTGGAGATAGAAATGTAGAAGCCGTAAAAGAAATGCTTCGACAATTAAATATTCGCATTATCGCAAGCGATACAGGGGCAAACTATGGGCGTACTGTGTACTTCTATCCAGAAGATGGACGCCTTGAAATTAAAACTTGTAAAGGTGTATCTAAAACTATATAGAATGAGTAAACTCATTCTTTTTTTTACTCCTATAAATAAAAAGGATAAGTTCAAGCTTATCCTCTATTAATTTGATTAATGATTTCAGCACCAATCTTTTCTAACGGTAATTGTTTTACAACACCACCGATATTATAGGCGACCATTGGCATACCATATACAACGCAAGTGTCTTTATCTTGACCAATTGTATATGCACCATTCTTTCTCATCTTTAGTAAACCTTTAGCACCATCTTGACCCATACCAGTTAAGATAGCACCAACAGCATTCTTACCAACTACATCAGCAACAGAATCGAATAATACGTCAACACTTGGACAGTGTCCACTTACTTTTTCACCACGTTGACTGTGTACATAATATCCCTTAGCATCCTTTGCGATACTTAATTGGAATTCACCAGCACCAACGATAATCTTACCACGTTCTACACGAGCACCTTCATAAGCTTCAATACAACTCATCTTACAAATCTTATTAAGACGTTCAGCATACATCTTAGTAAAGCCTGCAGGCATATGTTGTACGATTACGATACCAGGTGTAGTAGCTGGTAGATTCTTAACTACTTCAATAATAGCTTCTGTACCACCAGTTGAAGCACCAATAGCGATAACTTTACGATCATCGAAATTAGTAACGTTAGTAGGAATTACAGAAGGTGAAGGAACAGAAGAAACTAATCGACGTACACGTGAAATCTTCGCAACTCGAATCTTTCCTGCTAATTCATTCATGAATGTATTGAATTCAGCACCACTAGGTTTCTTAATGAAATCGACCGCACCATTATTTACAGCTTCGAAAGCATTCATAGCAGTTGCAGTAACAACAATACATGGAATAGGATTTTGTGGAATCAATACTTTTAAGAATTCAATACCACTCATCTTAGGCATTTCATTATCTAGTGTAATTACATCAGGTTTTTGTAACTTGATTTTCGCCATAGCATCATCAGCATTCATGGCTGTACCAATTACTTCAAAATCTGAGATTTTATTTAAATTATCCTGTAACATTTTTCTGAATAAAGGGCTATCATCAACAATAAGGATTTTAATTTTCTTATTCAGCATGTACTAATCCCCTCCTCTACGATACATTGCAGGTTTTAAATAATTAAATTTAGCTTCATTTTTGTTAATTGTTTCAGAGTGACCAATGAAGAAATAGCCACCATCTCTAGTTACGTCATAGAAACGATTTACTAATCCAACCTTTGTAGGCGCATCAAAATAAATCATAACATTACGACAGAAGATAATATCAAATGGTTTACGGAATGGGAATTTATCCATTAAGTTAAATGGTTTGAAAATAACTTCTTTCTTTATTTTGTCAACCACTGTAACTGTTCCATCACCATTTTTCTTGAAATACTTCTTAGCCCATGCTTCAGGAACTTCCTCAAGTGTAGCTTCTGGATATGTAGCAGCTTGCCCTTTAGCCAACATATCATAAGAAATATCAGTAGCTAGGATAGTAGTATCCCATTTACCTTTATTACTACCGAAGTATTCATCAATAACCATTGCGATTGTATATGCTTCTTGTCCAGAAGAACAAGCAGCACTCCAAATACGAATTTCATTGTTCTTACATGTTTTTTCCATATAAGGAAGAACTACTTCTCTTAAATAATCAAAGTGTTCTTGTTCTCTTAGGAAAAATGTATGGTTAGTAGTTAATTTATTTAAAAGCTCATTGATTTCTTTTCCAGATTTATCATTGAAAACTATGTTTAAATAATCATGAAAGGAAGCGATTCCGCGATCCTTTAACATGTTTGTAAGTCTTCCTTCAATCAAAATACGTTTTTGAGAAAGGTTGATACCAAAGTTCTTTTGAACGTATGTGACTAAAGTTTTGAAATCCTCATCTGTTAAATTAAACATCTCATCACTTCCTTTATTGTGGGATTATAAATTATAATTATTCAGCAATATCAACGTTGTCATCATTGATGAAGAAGCTTAAATCTAATGTTAATACCATTTGGTTACCAACTTTATTAACACCCTTTAAGTATTTCTTGTCACGTTGTTCCTTCTTAGCAGGAATTGTGCTTCCATTCGCTAAAGTCATAACTTCGTGAACACTGTCAACGATTAAACCAATTTGAATATCGTCTAATTCAACAATGATAATACATGTTTTATCATCGTATTCTTTAGCTTCAATATCTAATTTAAAACGTGTTTCGATAATAGGAATAATCTTACCACGTAAGTTAATGATACCTTTAATATAATGAGGTACATTAGGAACAGTAGTAATATATTGAATCGAAATAATTTCAATAACATTCTTTAAATCTACACCGTAACATACATCTTCAATAAAGAATGACATTACTTTATTATCTAAATCATCAACTACAACATTGTTATTAGTAGCAGTAGTTGTAACTAGTTCGTTAGCCATAAGTTAAACCCTCCTATTCATTTCTAATTAATACGTTAGCATCTAAAATTAATGAGATACTACCATCACCAAGGATAGTACATCCACTTAATCCTGATTGCTTAATGTTGTATCTAGCTAAGAATTTAGGGAATGGTTTAAGAACGATTTGTTGTTCACCGATTAATTGGTCAGCGAAGATACATGCTTTCTTATCAGCAGATTCGATTAAGATAATAATACCATCTTCAAGTTTAGTATATTTAGGTTCTACATTATAAACATTGTGTAGACGAATGATAGGGAAGCATTCATTACGTACCATAATCATTTCACTACCATCAGTATCTAAGAATACTTTAGTATCATCAGAAATCTTGAATGATTGAGAAATTGATGTGATAGGCATAGCGAATACTGTATCACCAACATAGAATTGTAAAGTATCAATAATAGCTAATGTTAATGGAATATTAATCCAGAATGTAGTACCTTTACCTAAAGCAGATTCAATACTTAAAGTACCACCGCATTTTTCAATATTCTTTTTAACAACGTCCATACCAACACCACGTCCTGAGAATTCAGTAACTACGGTATTAGTAGAGAAGCCAGGCATCATAATCATGTTGTAAATTTCTTTTGGTGAATATTCATTATCAGGTTTAGTTAATAAATTCTTAGCACGAGCTTTAGCTAAGATAGTTTCAGGATCTAAACCTTTACCATCATCTTGAATACCAATAACGATTTCTCCGCCAACGTTTTGAGCACTTAGAGTAACCTTACCAACAGGATCTTTACCCTTAGCAATACGTTCTTCAGGCATTTCAATTGCATGGTCAACAGCATTACGAACCATGTGCATGAATGGGTCTTGAATTAAATCGTTAATAGTCTTATCGATTTCTGTATCTTCACCAATAGTAACTAATTCTACTTGCTTACCAAGTTTCTTACTCATATCACGGATGATACGGTTCATCTTTTGGAATAATGATTGTAAAGTTACCATACGCATAGACATAGAGATATCTTGTAATTCATCAGTTAACTTACGTAATTCACGCATAGCTTTATTAAAGTTGTCTAATTGTAAACCTTTAAGGTCAGGGTTAGAAGCAACCATAGATTCTGAGATAACAAGTTCACTTACAACGTCCATTAATTGGTCTAATTTATCTTGTTTAACACTAATTAAGCTTTGCTTACCACCACCAGAAGCAGGTTCTTTAGGTGCAGTAGCAGGAGCAGCCTTAGGTGCTGCAGGTGTAGGAGCTGGAGCTGGTTGAGCTGGAGCAACTTCAGCTGTTTTAGCTGGTTCTTCAACCTTAACTTCAGGAGCCTTTTCTTCAACTACAACTGGTTCTTCGGCAGGAGCTTCCTTCAAGAATTCATAAGACGAAATATTCATTGCAGTATTTAAAATTACATCTATTTCATTTTCAATATTAGCTGGGAAGAAATTAATTAATAAACCATTCTTGGCAATTTCTTCGGCAGATGCGGAATTAGCTTCAGGGTGAGATGGAACCGTTTCAATTTTCTCACAACATTCCTTAATCTGATTAATCAGCATAAATGCACGGATGTTTTCCATTTGACAACCGTCTTCAAAGATAACCTTAACCCAACCACCTTCATTTGTTGGAGCAGCAACAACAGTTGGAGCTACAGGTTCAGTAGCTGTTTCTTTAGGTGCAGCAGGAGCAGCAGCTCCACTTGCAGGAGCTTCACCTTTCAATACAGCGATTTCTTTCTTTAATTCACCATTTAATTCTTCACTATCACTAGCTTCATAACCTACACCAGTAATACTATCAACTTCGTTTTTGAAGTAGTCACTACATTGTAAGACTAAATCGAAAATACGATTACTACGTTGCTGTTTACTGTTGTCATCACGAATAATAAAGAACATGTCTTCAACACTATGAGCTAAGTGAGAAATAGCTTCTAAGCCCATCATTGAAGAAGATCCCTTAATAGTGTGCATGATACGGAAAATTTCAGCTACGTGACCTTCAGAGAAGTTTTTGCTCTTTTCAGCTTCTAAAATAATACCATCCAATTGTTCAAGTAATGTAGTAGTTTCGAACATAAACATGTCCAACATTGGTTCCATACTAGCATCAATTGCGCTCATAAAAACACCTGCTTTCTATTGAATTATCACAAATTTGTTTAAATTTGATTGCATACATTAATGCATAATAATTTATCGTACTTTAATAATACCACCCATAAAATAGAAGTGTCAAATAATTTGCTATCAAATAATGAGGAAATCGCGATTTTTTCTACCAATTAGTAGTTTAATTGAATTTATTATCAAATAACTATAATTTCTTCATCAAATTTTGCTTGCTTATATAATAAATAAGGATAAATTACCAGCCTCTAGGCTTTAAAATATGCTCCTCAACAAAATACGCGAAACCGTCTTCTTCGGCTGGTTTTTCAGTAATGATATCAGCAATAGCTTTAGTATCATCAGTACCATTGCATAGGCAAACACCAGTACCACTAATTGACAACATATCGTTATCATTAGATGTGTCACCAAATGCCACTACGCACTCTAAAGGAATATTATTGTGTTCACAGAATTGCTTCAAAGCATAAGCCTTACAAGTACGTTTATCAGCAAACTCGATAATTATCGGTCCTGTGCGGAAAGCGTGGTAATAAGGAGACGGATGCTCTCTCATGTATTCCTCTGCCTTCAGCGTTTCTTCAGGCTGACCACGGAACATAATCTTTGCATTTTCTTCCTTATACATTTCAGATATATCATCAGGATAAATTGTTTCCTTATAATTGCGCTTAATAGAATTTAAAACAAATTGATCTTCTCTTTGACACATCATTTTATTTCCATAATAAATACAAGGATTCAAATCAAATTGTGCCATAGTCTCAATAATTTCTTTCATCCATTCACATTTAAGCTTAAAGTATTCCTCCGTTGTATTACTATTGCCATCCCATAATTGTGCACCATTCATACCAATTAAAAGATCATTCTTAAAGTTGATGTTCCACTTAGTTTCAAGCTCTCTAATTTCATTTAATGGTCTGCCAGAAGCGATACCAAATTGCACTCCATGTGCCTTTAAACGGTTGATGACGTCCATAGCTTTCTCACTTAAATCTTGTCCAAAGCCTGTTAAGGTACCATCAACATCACATATTACTAATTTTATGTTATCTATCAAAATATTCACACCCCAATACATCGTGAATATTATAACATACTCACTCAATGAATATATAAACAAAATATGAAAATGTGTTATATCTTGTGTATAATCATAGTATAAATTAAATAAAAACTGTAAGTCCCATCAACAGAAACTTACAGTAATTATTATTCATTTGATTTAAGGTAATACCATTTACTTATATGATATATGATGAATCCAATTACTTGAATGATTGCGAGAACAATAGTACTGAACAATAAAACATACATTAGTCCTTTTTCAGGAATATTAATGATACTATAAAGCCAATCGCCACTTTGGTAGCCATACGCTATCACATAGATTAGATATAAAATCGTAATTATCAGTATACTACAGCAGGCTTTACGTAGTTTAATTGGTCCTTGGTAGGTAGAAGTTACTACTAGTATGGTAAAGATAATAGGATTTAGTATGTGTAAGAATAAGAATGGACCACTAAAATTAGCTTCACCAATACAGTATAAGCATACTAATAGTACACCAATCATGATAACATCAGCAGTTAGATACCAATACTGTGGTAGTGAATTCTTCTTACATATTCCTTGAATCCCATCATAAAGTAGCAAAAGTCCAGAACCTAAGTTCGCCAAAAAGGTTAATTCAATACCATGCAATCCTTGATTCAAAAATTTGGGTATATAGACCATACCTGTTGTTACGAGTAAAAGTGTGGAAATTACTAAAAAGACTAAATTCTTTTTCATTTAGTAGATACAATCCTATAAAAAAGTATTTCCATCTAAATTGTGTATAGCCATTTCTACACGTGTACGTAAATAAACAGGGTTAGCAGGCTTTAAGATATAGTCTACTGCACCGCAACGAATACATTCGTAAACAATTTCCGGATTACCTTTACCAGTTAAGAAAATAATAGGTATATTATATCCTAATTTATGAATTTGATTAGCTGCTGTAACTCCATCCATATCTGGCATTTCATAGTCCATCAAAATTAAATCAGGTCTTTCTTCACTAACCATAGCAGCTGCCTTTGAACCACCCATACATGTTACAATATCGTAATTATCCCCTAAGGCAAGCTTAGTATAAGTGATACTCACATATACATCATCAACAATCATAATCTTTTTCTTACCGGTTTTCTCAACTACTTCATCGCTTAAGTTAATGATAGTAGCTTCACTAGGTTGCTCATATTCAATATCAATTAAAACATTAATATCATGATAACTAGGGTTAGTTGCCAGATTAACAATCATTTGTTTTTCTTCGATATAAACTACTGGTCTTTGTTTATTAGTATTTTGACCAATTACTGTAGCGATTTCTTGGTTCGATAGACGTACAGTACTGCCTGTTGGATAAGGAACAGCAATTGTAGTGAATACATCAACGAATTTCTCATCAAATAAGATGGTTTTACCACCGATTAAATAATTAATGGCTTCAGCACTCGACATTCCGTTTTTGTATGGACGCTTCGACATGATAGCGTCATATACATCAACGATGTGGATGATACGAGCAAAGGATGAAATATTATTGTCTTTTAATCTATCTGGATATCCAGTACCGTTGATATTCTCATGATGATGTAAGATAGCGTCCTTTACAATCGTTGGAATTTGGTTATGGTTAGCAACAAAGTCGTAGCCATCAGTTGTATGGCGTTTTATTAATTCATATTCTTCAGGTTCTAATTTACTTTGTTTGATAAGTACGGATTGATCAGAGAATGTTTGACCAATATCGTGTAGTAATCCAGCTAGTGCCAAGGCATTTAATTGAGTATCAACCATTCCCATTTTGATGCCAATAGCTACAGCGTATACTGCTACGCAAACACTGTGATGGGGTAGATAATCCTCATAAGAACGAATACTTCTGAAATCAAGAGATAGAGGTTTAGCTTTCATCTCTTCAACAATTTCTTTTGAAAGCAAGAACATCGAGTTTACAGTATTATGCTTTAATGCATCAAGGCATCTTCGCATTAAACTAGGACTTAAAATCTCATTAGGTCCTTCCATTGTATAAATACCAAATAAGCCTTTTTCTTTAAATAGATTAATATCGCTTTGGCATAAAACACTTCCACAAACATAATTTTCTAAGTCTGTGACTCCTTGGATACTTTGGCCAATTATCATGCCTGGTTTTAATTTAGATACAGCAGTAAATTTCATTGTATCACGCTCCTTTAGTTACTATCTCATTAATAGTATTTTCTACTTCAGCTATTGCTTGAAGTACAGTAGAATGTTTACTAATAACGTATTCAACATCATTTCTTTCTTTTAAGGCTAGTTCTAAATCTAATGCTAATTCAGAAAGTGGCATGGCACCAATTGATTTCGCACCTGATTTTATTCCGTGTATCGTTATTTGGTAGTCTTTCCAGTTCTTCTCAGCATATAGTTTTTCTAATGTTTCAGGGAAATTACTTAAAGTGAATGCTTTTAAGACCTCATAATAGAAGTTTCTATCGCCAGCACAGCAATTAATGCCAATTGTTTGATTGATAATATCATTATCATAGTTTTCTACTGTTTGTGGCTCTTGTACATCTACTACTAAACTAGTATCAGCATCAAACAACTTTTCAGCTGGTAAGAATTCACGTATTGTTTTCTCTAATTCTTGTCCATTAATAGGCTTTTTCAAATAGCCTGAGAAACCTGCTTGTAAATACATTTCTTTTGCACCTACTACGGCATTAGCTGTTAACGCAATAATGACTGGTGCATTTTTCCGTAAATCATTATCCGCAAGAATTAGCTGTAACGCTTCAATACCATCCATCTTCGGCATTAAATGATCCATGAAGACTAAATCAAACGCCTCATTCTTGATGATATCTAGCGCTTCTTGTCCAGAGGATGCTGTCTTGATATTCATTTGACTATTCTTTAAAAGCCCTTTAAATACTATTAAATTTAAATCGTTATCATCAATTGCTAGGACTTTCGCATCAGGAGCTATAAAGCCTTCACGATATGTATCAGCAATCGCAACTTCTTGGAAACCTTTTTGGAATGTCCCCATTTCTTGCGCATCAATAATTTGTTGTTGAAGTGTAAAGTGGAAATCAGAGCCGATACCATAAACACTTTGTAGTTCTAAATCAGAATTCATTAAACGTAATAATTTAAGGGTAATACTAAGCCCTAAACCAGTACCTTCAATTCGTTTATTGTGTGCTAAATCAACACGACGGAATGATTCAAATAGTAGCTCTTGGTCTTCTTTCTTAATACCGATACCTGTGTCTTTTACCGAAAAGTGAAGCTTAACATTGTTGTCAGTTTTCTCAACTAATTCTACAGTTAATGTTACTTTACCTTCATCAGTATACTTAGCAGCATTAGTTAATAGGTTAATTAAGATTTGTTGAATTCGCATGTCATCGCCATATAGCTTTGATGGTATTCTAGGGTCGATATTATAATGTAATCTTAAACCCTTAGCATCTAAACGTGGTTCTATCATTAATAATATTTCAGAAATTAACGTTTTAGGTTCATATTCTACAGGGTCAATATCCATTTGATCTGATTCAATTTTTGATAAGTCTAAAATATCGTTGATTAAGTATAAAAGAGATTGACCTGATGTTTTAATCTTAATCGCATAATCTAAGATTTGGGGGTCTGTACATTCACGTAAAATCATTTCATCAATACCAAGTACAGCATTAATTGGAGTTCGAATTTCATGAGACATACTAGCAAGGAATTCTCCTTTAGCCTTATTAGCGCGGATAGCCTCTAACTTAGCTTCTTGTTCGGCGTTTTTGGCGCGTTCTAATTCTTTCATGATTTCTCCATCTTCACGACGCTTATGTTGTACGAGTGCGAAGACTAAGAATAGTAATGTAAATAAAGCCGACATAGTAAAGGCTACTTCATAACCATACTGAACTAGATATGATGAGTAAACAGTTGTTGAATAACACCATAAATAATAAAGCAGTGGGATAGCTGTAAAGGATAAACATACATTTCTAGAAGTAGAGAATAACGCTAATAATGCCGGAGCTATATGAATTGATAATAGTATTAAAATTATCACACTACTAATACAGTAAACCACTA
>JAFXJJ010000111.1 GCA_017532345.1 Erysipelotrichales bacterium | reverse complement strand
TACCACGAGCACAGTTACCTGCAAAGCATTGAGTAGCCATATCCGCCATGAATTGCGAACCATCTTTAATATTCGAAGTTTCTCTAAATGGTGAGTCTGTACCAGATACATCGTGGTGATCACGTCCCATCATGATTGGGCCAATTTCACCCTTACGAATTAATTCATTGAATTTTAAACCAATCTTTAGACGGCCAAAGGCATCTTGGTAAAGAATACGTGCTTGAGTACCAACAACTAATTTGTTTTCCTTCGCATCACGAATCCATTTCCAGTTATCATAATCTTGGAATCTACGATCCTTATCAATACATTCCATAGCAGCTTGATCACTCTTCCATAAATCTTCTTCTTTACCACTCAAGCAAACCCAACGGAATGGACCATAACCATAGTCAAATAATTGAGGACCAAGAATATCTTCTACATAACTAGGCCAAATAAAACCTTCCTTATCATCAACCTTATTCTTACTAATTTCATTAATACCACTATCAAAGATAGCTTTCATAAAGCTATTACCATAATCAAAGAAATAAGTACCACGACTAGTTAATTCTTTAATAGCTTCAAAATGTACCTTTAAACCTGCATTGACAGCTTTCTTAAAGGTATCATGATCTTCCTTTAATAAACGAGTACGTTCTTCAAAACTCATACCATATGGTGTATATCCACCATCATATACTTCATGGCAACTAGTTTGGTCAGATAATAAATCTACTTTAATATTATTTTCAATTGCATAAAGTAGTAAATCAACAACATTACCATGATAAGCGATAGCTCTTGCTTCTTTATTTGCTTGGCATTCACTAGCACGTTTAAAGGCTTCTTCAGCACTCTCACAAACTTCATCAACCCAACCTTGTGAGAAGCGTGTTTGAATACGACTAGCATCAACTTCTGCAACGATACCTACACCATTTGCAATCTTACAAGCCTTACCTTGAGCACCACTCATACCACCTAAACCGGAACTAATGAACAACATATGTTCCATATCATTTTGTTCAGGGTGTAGTAAACGAGCTGCATTTAATAATGTAGAGTATGTACCATGTACGATGCCTTGTGGACCAATATACATCCAACCGCCAGCTGTCATTTGTCCATAGTTAGCAACACCTAATGCCGCAAAACGTTTAAAGTTTTCTAAATCATCAGCTTGTCCAACCATTAAGCCATTCGTGATAATTACACGAGGTGCACTCTTAGGAGAATGGAATACCCCTAATGGATGTCCACTTTCCATTACTAATGTTTGTTCATCTGTTAATTCTTCTAAATATTTCTTAATTAAACGATACTGCATCCAGTTCTGACACACTTGTCCTGTTTCACCATAAGTAACTAATTCATATGGATATAAGGCTGTTTCAAAGTCTAAGTTATTATCAATCATTACTTGGAATGCTTTAGCTTCAATACATTTACCTTTATATTCATCAATAGGTTTTCCATAAATTCTGCCTTCTGGTCTAAAGCGATAGCCATAAATACGACCACGAGTCATCAATTCTTCATAGAATTCAGGTAATAATTCTTCATGGTACTCTTTTGGGATATAACGTAATGCATTGCGTAATGCCAATGCGATATCATTTTCACTTAATTTAGCTTCACGCTTAGGGGCACGACGAATACCATCAACAAAAGCGGGAGCCTTAGCTGGAATTTCTGTTAGTAACATATTATACCTCCTGTAGTTCAACAATACTTTGCATATCATTCATGAATTCATCATTCATGATTAGGTCTTTAACTTTATGAATTAATGGATACATTGTAGTATCAATACTATGATAAGGAACAGCATTACGAAGTACCTTAAATAAATGAGCTGTACCTTTACCTAGCTTATCTTCACACTTACGTAAATCTACAGCTTGGGCTGCAGCAAGTAATTCCATTGCTAGTACTTGGGCAGTATTATCTACAATATCAGCACCCTTACGAGCAGCAATTGTGCCCATTGAAACGTGGTCCTCTTGGTTACCACTTGATGGAATCGAATCTACACTAGCAGGATGAGCTAATACTTTATTTTCACTTACTAATGCAGCAGCTGAGTATTGGACAATCATATAACCTGAATTTAAGCCACCATTCTCACTTAAGAAAGCAGGTAAGCCATAGTTTAAGGCTGGATTTACTAAACGTTCTAAGCGACGTTCACTAATATTAGCTAGTTCACTAACGGCAATACCTAAATAATCAAATGCTAGTGCTACACTTTCACCATGGAAATTACCACCACTAATACTATAATCATCATCAACAAATAGAATAGGATTATCAGTTACACTGTTAATTTCAATTAATAGTTTATCAGCAACGTGTTTAATCGCATCCTTACATGCACCATGAACTTGCGGTGCGCAACGTAGTGTATAAGGATCTTGAACACGTGTTTCACCTTGGTTAGTAAGATTAGTACTTCCTTCAGTAAAGGCTAGGACATTAGTAGCTGTATGGATTTGACCAGCATGAGGGCGTACCATATGTACACGAGGATCAAAGGCATCGCGTAGACCACCTAATACCTCCATAGTAAGTGATAATGCCATGTCAGATACTTTACTTAATTGTAGTGCATCGTAACACGCTAAGCTACCAACAGCACACATTGCTTGTGTACCATTAATTAATGCTAGTCCTTCCTTCGCGGCTAATTCAACTTTAGTAAGACCAGCATGCTTTAAAGCTTCTTCACCACTCACACGTTTACCATCGACAAATGCTTCACCCATACCAATTAATACTAATGTCATATGAGCTAATGGACATAAATCACCACTGGCACCTAGTGATCCTTTTTCATATACAAGTGGATATACATCATGATTCAACATATCCAATAATGCCAAGTATGTAGATTTACGAATACCTGAATAACCTTGTGCTAAGGAATTTAAACGAAGGAGCATCATAGCACGTACAACTTCTTCACTAAAAGGATTACCAACACCACAAGCATGCGACATTATCAAATTCTTTTGTAGCTTTGCAGTTTCTTCCTTTGAAATATATACATCTGAGAATTTCCCAAACCCAGTAGTTATTCCATAGCTAACACGTTCCTCTTCAACATAGCGTTTAACCATTTCCTCTGCCTTCTCAATCCGTTTTAAGGCTTCCTCACTAACGCTTACACGTACGTGATGCCTCGCTACTTTATGAATATCTTCTAATGTCAGATGATGCCCATCAATTGAAATTTCTTCCATATTTTTACCTCGGTCTTTCTATATTATTTTATTATTTATTTCTATAACCCCATAAGTATATTGTAGTCGAAATTTCACATCTTTACAATTAAAAGAATAATTTTATATATGAGAAATTATAGACAAAATATTTAAGTGTATAATAAGTCACAAAATAAAAAGATGAAATCTTAACTTCATCTTTCATAGTCTTATTTAACCAATATAAGTAATTTTTGATGTATCAGCAGGATGTGGAGTACCTTCATTACTAGTTGGATAGCCAACTAATACACTCATACCTAATTCATAGCCTTCAGGGATAATTTGTTCTTTAAAATAATCACCCTTATCTGTTTCAAATATCATGCGTGCCATCCCACAAATAACATTTCCTAAACCTAAAGAAGTAGCAGCTAACGCAATATTCTCAGTTACAATACCTGTATCTAATTCCGTATTTTTTTGTTTCGCAACAACAAACATCACAGGTGCATTATAGAATAGCTTACCACCTCTACTTTGCATTCTTTCATACATGGTTTTATCTTCACTTTGCGATAGCTTTTCCATAATCGAAGCATCCATTTCATCTAATAGTGCTTTGTCTTTAATCACAATAATTTTCCAAGGCTGTCTATTCATAGCACTTGGAGCTTGTACTGCTGCTAGGGCAATAGCTTCTAATTTTTCTAATTCAACTTGTTCACCAGTAAAGCTACGACAAGAATAACGTGTTGCCATCGTTTTTAAAACTTCATTCATTTTGATCTTCCTTTCCTTTATTATTGATTTATTTTGCTTTATAAATATTTATTAAGAATGATGCATGTAAAGTTAGTTCACTTAATGCATTTAATTTATCTTTATCCTTTTGACTAGTTTTAAAGTAATAAGGAGTCATTGTGAATAACTCTTGAATTGCTTCATTATTTGGTAATGTGAATTCATAATGGACATTTTTAGTTTCGCATAGTTCAAATAATTCACTAGTTGGAATCTTTTCTTCATTCATATATGGTGTATCATATACATGTTCTTTTAACTCAAATAAGTGTAGCTTGGCAGGCATTACGGTAAACAAATACCCGTTTTGTTTCAAAATACGATGAATCTCTTTAAAATCAATATAAGAGAATATACAAGTTGAAACATCAATAGATTTAGAAGGTAGTGGCAATTCAGCAGTTGATGCGATGAAGTAATTGATGTTTTTATTCTGTTTACTAGCTATTTTAATAGCTTCTTTACTTACATCATTGGCATAAACTATAGAGTGTAGGGTATCTTCAATAAGGTTAGTATAATAACCTTCACCACAACCTAAATCAATAATCGTATCATGTGGTACATTTTTGATACAGTTAATTAATTCATTAGCCATTACTTTATAATAATCATGCTCTAGAAAATGACGTCTAGCTAATACCATATCTTTATTATCACCATGATTCTTAGAATTCTTTAATAATAAATTGATATAGCCTTCTTTAGCTTTATCATAAGAATGATTATTTATACATTTATATGTTTTCTCATTTAAAATCAATTTCTCTTTACATTTTGGACATATATACATTGTGATCACCTATAAGTAGTATAATTGGTTTAAAAAGTAAATGCAAGAATGAAGAAATAAGGTATAATTAAATCAGTTGGTGATGAATATGAAACTACAAATACAGCGAAGTAGAAGAAAGAGTATAGCTGTTAAGGTAATAAATGAAGATGAACTATTAATTAAAGCTCCTTATTATACTAGTGATAAGGAAATTGAGAAAATGCTTGATGAATATTCACATAGAATTGACTATCAAATAGAAGTATATCAAAGAAATAAAGAAAAAAGAGAAGAAAAGGTATTATATTACTTAGGGAAGGCATATCCTTATCGTGTAGAGTTAGGAAAGCGGAACAATGTAAGTGTTGATAATGATGTGATTATTATTACGCATACGATGTCGACTACATACGATAAGGTATATGATATGTTTTTAAAGAAAGAAACATATCGTATAGTGGAAGAACTATTAGATATATATGTACCAATGTTTAAGGGACTAGAGAAGCCTATACTAAAGGTGAAACGGTTAAAGAGTAAATGGGGGAGTTGTGCTTTCTTAGATAAAACAGTCACAATTAATAGTGTATTACTGATGTGTCCAATCGAGAACGTGAAGGAAGTAGTCTTACATGAGCTATGTCATTTCTACTATCACGATCATTCCAAAGCCTTCCATGCATTACTAGAAGAGGTGTATCCAAATCATCGAAAATTAGAAAGAGAGTTGAAGAGCTATGCCTTTTTACTACAGTGAATTGGTGTTGTTTTGCTACGTCTTGTGTTGTATAATAGGGTTTGCATTAATGGGGATTGACAAGTACTTTGCAATCCATGGGAAATGGCGAATTAGTGAGAGAATACTACTATTATTTGGTTTTATTGGTGGTATTGGAATTTGGGGTGGTATGTATTTATTTCATCATAAAACGATGAAACCTAAATTCTACATAGGTGTACCATTACTGACGGTAGTATTTTTAATTATATGTTCATATATTCTTTAAATGAGGAAACGCAAATGGCAAACAAGAAACTTAAAAAGAAAGAAATTAAAAAGAACACAGAGCAACTAGTACGGATACTTTTAATTGTATTTATAGTACTAGTCTTTTTGGCGATTATTTCATATACAGCAGTGTTATGGGACCGTGTAGCAACATTGTCTAATGCTTGCTTGATGAGTGAAACATGCATGCAAAGTGAATTGAATGTATTCCGTATTGCGGCTGTCATGATTATTTTTATTATCATGACATTATGTATAGTGTTTATGATGATTTTCTTATCATTAACACGTATTAATATGAAGAAAGCATTAAGTGCGAAAGAGCTAGAAAACATCTTAAATGGTATTGCGAATGGCGTAGTGAAACTTAAAAAGCGTGATGGTAAATTAACAATTGTATATGCCAATGAAGGCTTCTATAATATGCAAGGTTATACTAAAAGAGAATATAAAGAAAAGTTCCACAAGGATGCCTTTGCGTTAGTAAATGAGAAAGACTTAAGAATTATTGAGGAGCGTCTTGAAAAGCTACAAAATAAAGAATGTGTAAGTATTGAGTACCGTATTGTGACATCATTTGAGAAGCAACGTTGGATTTTATTAAATGTTGAGATGCTTTTACGTAATAATGAACCTGTTTATATGTGTACGTTTACTGATATTACGAAGCATAAGCGTGTTGAGAGTGACTTGCTGTTAGGTAATGAACGATTAAGTTTAATTCTTGAAAAGATTGATAATTTAATTATTGAGTATGACTTAAAAGAAGATTATGTACATTACTTTACAGATAGTCGTATCAATATGCGATGCTTAAATGATGCGTTAACTAATGGATATGTTGATGAAGCCGATTTTGAACGACTTCAACAAGTTATTGAAAATTGTAAGAACCGTAGAATAAACCAAAGTATTGCACTTAAAATTAATATTGATGGTAAGTCAAAGTGGTATGAGCTTCGTGTGACAACATTATTCGATATTAATGATGAGCCAGTGAAAGCAATTGCTAGAGTGAGTGATATTGACTTTGCATATCGTGAAAAAGTGGCATTAATTGATATGAGTCAAAAAGAAGCCATGACAGGTTTATACAATAAACCATTTGCAGAGGAATTAATCCAAGAATACATGGAGAATGATGCTGATAATGCTGCTTTATTAGTGATTGATATCGATAACTTTAAGAATATTAATGATACGCTAGGTCATGCGTATGGGGATGCCGCAATTAAATATGTTGCTAGTGAACTTCAAAGCTTATTTAGAAGTGATGATGTGGTTGCTCGCATGGGTGGCGATGAATTCTTAGTGTATATGCGAAATATTAAGTCTGTAGAATCCGTGAAAACTAGACTAAGTGCTATCTATGAGGCATTTAGTAGATATCAATTTAGTGGTAGTGATATGAAGCTTTCATGTTCGATTGGTGTCGTGATCTATGAAAAGGATGAAACACCATTAAAAGAACTAATTGATAATGCAGACCAAGCTATGTATTACTGTAAGCATAATGGAAAGAATAATTATCATTTCTATGATAAGAAAGAACAGGTAGAAGAAAAGGAAACAGAACAAACCGAAGAAAAACAAGAGGCTGAATAGTCTCTTGTTTTATTATGCGTTAATTATTTCTTAGTAAAATTATCAATAATAACCTTCATCGAACGATTCATTTCATCACTGAATCCATCTTTAGGCCACTTAAAGTTTTTAATACGTAATGCGAATTCCTTTGGGTCAACTAAAGCAGGATTACGATCCTTGAAGCTTTGGTAGATTTCATCTTCGCTTAAATCATGGTATTCATTTTCATATACAACAGTTTCTAATGGAAACCGAACTGGCTTAGGTCGATCAATATTCTTTTGATCAGGATATCCAAGTACTAGCATACAAGCAGGTGCAACATTATTAGGCAAGTTAAATACTTCTTTAATCTCTTCAAAGTTTTCAATGATATCCCCAATATAACAGCTTCCAATCCCTAAGCTTTCAGCAGCAACTACCATGTTCTGTGCAGCAACAACAGCATCTACAATAGCTAGCTCTAAATCACCAACACCTAGTTCTCTAATGTCATCGTCTACATCTTTAAAGGCTTTATACCAACGACGATAATCAGCTAAGAAAATAACTACCATATCAGCTTCGGCAATGAATGGTTGATTGTCACATAGCTTAGCACATAATTCTTTCTTTGCTTGATCAGTAATGTCAATCATCGAATATAGCTGCATATTACCAGCGGTAGGTGCGTTAATAGCTGCTTCAAATAATAGGCGTTTATCTTCTTCGGAAATATGCTTTCCTGTGTAAGCTCTCACTGATTTGCGAGCAAATAAACTTTTAATGATTTCATTCATATGTATCCCTCATTTCTATACTAATAATTATACATATTATTCTACTATATGCCAATGTTTAAAAATTTTTGGGCAAATTCAAATTTCGAGATAACAGTATAGTGGAGGACAAGGAAAAGGAAGAAACATTTGATATGTGTAAAGCATAAAATAATTATTAATATTTAAATTAAATTTAAGAAGCAAGTAATTTATAAAACTGTTTAATATGTGGTATAATATACTCATCAAATAAAGTAAGTGAATAATGCTTAATGTAGGAGGAATAGATAATGGATAAACCTACTGATGAAGTGAAAGAACTTAGTAGAAATGAAGGGTATCAGGATGGGTATTTGGCGGGTAAAATAGAATGCCTAACGGAGATTGTTTTACGTGTGCATGACAAGGGATTGTCGAATGAACAAATAGCGGATTTGCTAGGGATTACTATTAAGGCAATAGAAGATATATTAAGTAAGAGATAAATTATAAAAAGGATGAATTCAAGCTGATTTCATCCTTTAATACTATTGATTCTAATTATTTATGAAAGAAGCTATTCAATAGCTTCACCATGGATTTCAACTCTTCCACCATCTGGACACTTCGCGTCAAATTGTTTTGATCGAGTATTACCATAGTCTAATTCAGCACCATTTTTAAGAGCATAGACTAATGGATATATTCCATTCCAAAGCTCATGACATAGTGGGGGACATAAGTCTTCTACTATGAATTCATCGCCTTTACGGAAGTATCCACATCTACATTTGCTTTCGGTAATCGTAAGTTTTACTTTACACACAATCATCACCTTCTTCAACTATACACATTATACCAAATATCCCCACATTGACAAATACATATTTTAAATTCACATAAATAAACATTTATAGTCAGAAAAGATTGTGATATAATAAGCTAAATGAGAATGGAGTGGTAGCTTGTTAGAGAAGAAGACTAGGGTTATTGAAAGAAACTCCGTGTATGTATACTACATAATAGGACTAACATGGATGATTGCAGCTTTCATGATACCGATGATTAAACTATCATCATATATATTACTTGCTGTACTTAGTATAGGTGAATACTTTATCTTAACGAAGGTTCTTCCAAAAGAGAAAATAGTAGAAGAATACCTTGAAGCACCAAATACAGGTAATCTTGAATTAGATGAGGTACTTACACTAGGTAATAATTATTTAGAGGCTATTCGTAAAGCTAATGAGGCTATTAAAGACGAAGCATTAAGTAAAGATATTGAAAGTATTGAGGCGACGGCTCTTAAAATCTTTAAAGCAGTAGAGAATAGACCAAAAGAATTAGGTAAAATACGTAAGTTTATATCTTATTATTTACCAACAACAATTAAACTGCTGAATGCTTATGCAGAATTTGAAGGTCAAGATCTTAAGGTAGAGAATATTGAGAAATCAATGACATCAATTAAGAATAGTGTATCAATGATTACTTCTTCATTTGAGAAATTATTAAACTCAATTTATGAAGACGATATGCTCGACATAACAACAGACATTGCAGTCTACGAGAAAATGGTAAGTGTAGATGGCTATAAAGGATTAAGTGAATAAGGAGAAAAGAAAATGGAAAACGAAAAGAATGTAATGGAACCAACACTAACATTAGAACCTTTTAAGGAAGAAAAGGTTGAAGAGGTTGCACCAGTTGTTGAGGAAAAACAAGTGGAACCAACTAAATTTGATGAATCGATTCTTAGTGAAAAAGAGCGTCAAATGGTTAGTGATTTTGCTGAGAAGATTGATATTGAAAATAGTAATTTAGTACTTCAATATGGTGCTGATGCGCAAAAGAAAATGTCTGAATTCTCTGAAAGTGCATTAAGTAATGTAAAGACTAAAGACTTAGGCGAAGTAGGAGACATGATTAGTGATTTAGTAGTAGAATTAAAAGGCTTTGATGCTACTGAAGAACAAAAGGGTTTATTTGGTTTCTTTAAAAAGGCTGGAAATAAACTAGAAACATTAAAGCTTCGTTATGATAAAGCTAATGCGAATATTGAAAAGATTGTTGTGCAATTAGAAAATCATCAAATTACTTTATTTAAAGATATCGCAATGCTTGATGAAATGTATGAAAGAAACTTAGTTAACTTCAAAGAATTAACAATGTATATCTTAGCTGGTAAAAAGAAGTTAGAAGAATGTCGTAAGACTACATTAGTGGAATTAGTTAATCATGCGCAAAAGACTGGATTACCAGAAGATTCTCAAAAGGCTAATGATTACGCACAATTATGTGAACGCTTTGAAAAGAAGCTTCATGATTTAGAGTTAACTCGTATGATTGCGATTCAAATGGCACCACAAATTCGTTTAGTTCAAAATAACGATACATTGATGGCTGAAAAGATCCAATCAACAATTGTGAATACAATTCCTCTATGGAAATCACAAATGGTATTAGCTTTAGGTGTTAGTCATGCTCAAGAAGCAATGGAAGCCCAACGTGAAGTTACAAATATGACTAATGAATTACTTCGTAAGAATGCTGATGCATTAAAGATGGCTACAGTTAATGTTGCGAAGGAAAGTGAACGTGGTATTGTAGAAGTTGAAACATTGAAGCATACTAATGAACAATTAATCTCTACTTTTGATGAAGTACTTCAAATTCAAAAGGATGGACGTGAAAAACGTGCAGCTGCTGAAGTAGAACTTCGTAAGATGGAAAGTGAATTAAAAGCTAAGTTATTGGAGATTAATCACTAATGAAAATGGATTTAAAAGACCATAATGTTGCCAAGATTATTATGGTGATAATGATTGTTGTTGGAGCTATTATGGGAAATGGTAATAGCTTAAACAAAGAAAAAAATAAAGTAGAAGATTATTTCTTTTATGGTGATGAAGGTATTTGTATTGCCAATGATTTAAATGATATGGCTAGTGAAGTTGATAATCTTATTGTGATTGCGAATAAATATGATATCGATCGAGGTTTAATTGATATCGCAAGTAAGAATACCAAGGCATTACGTAATTCAACTTCAGTAGATGAGAAGTTTGATTTAAAAGAAGAAATGGTTGCGAATATGAATGAATTATATTATGCATTATTAGATGAAGATTTAAGTGATAATCATCAAAAGCTAGTCAAAGGTGCTTATGTTGATTTCAATTCTAGTGCTAATATTATTACACATGATAGTTATAATGAAATGGCTACAGAATATAACTCATTACTTGATTCATTCCCTTCCTCAATTTTACGTGTTATTCATCGTGCAAAGGAAGTAGCACTATTTCAATAAGAGGTATAGTTAATGAAGAAATTATATAGTTTATTTGGGGTATTTTTACTTCTATTCATTACTAATGTACATGCAATCGTAGAGCCTATGGGAAATACATGGGTGCATGATTACGGCAATATTATTAGTGAAGAAGCTGAAAAGGAAATCAATAGTCGTATTGATTCATTAGGTGGTGGAGCACAAGTTGTTGTAGTTACAGTAGAATTCTTTGATGGCTATAGTGCAGAGGATTATGCTTATAAGCTATTCAATGAATGGGGTATTGGTGATAAAGATGAAAATAATGGAGTATTATTACTCGTTTCGATGGGAGAGGAAGAGTATTATTACTTACAAGGTAGTGGATTAGAGAAAAAACTACCATCATCTGCTTTAGGTAATATATGTGATGATTACTTAGTAGATGATTTGATAGATGGGGATTATGACCGTGCATTTGTGAATACAGTCGATGCAATTTGCGATAGAATTGATAAGATGTATACACCAACTGATGATGAAGTAGTAAATTCAGTAGATGGCAGGGATTACATGTTGACACGTTTAATTACATGGATGATTATTCTGTTTGTAGTTATTTTGATTGTTGCGATAGTATTTGCACCAAAACGTACAAGAAGAACTACATATGCACCGTTCTATATGCCTAGACCTTCTAGACATTATCGTCCATCAATGCCTAGACCTCATGAACCAAGAGTCTATCATAGACCTTCATCCAATCGAGGATTTAGTGGCAGTTCATTTAGAAGCTCATCCTCATCAAGACCTGTGAGTCGTCCAAGTAGACCGAGTAGCAGTAGTCGCTCATTTGGTGGCGGACGTTCACGTGGGGGTGGCGGAGGCGGAAGCTTCGGTAAACGTTAATAAGTAAAAGGGGCTGAGTAATTTCGGCTCCTTGTTATTCTAGGAGGTATTATATATGATATTTAAAACTCCAATTATGAAAGAATGGAATAAGCTTTTAAAGCAAGAACAAAAGTATTTAAAGGATAATGTCAATAAAAATGAATCTAAGCTAAACCAATTACTAGCAGAAAAAGTACCTGCTAATCTACAAAATACATTAGATACTGCTTTTATGAAGGGTTTTAATCTGATTTTTGAAAAGGGTACTAGTATTTTAGAAAAAACATATTCTAAAGATGAATTAATACAAAATTACCAAATTAATGAATATACTACTAGTATTAAGAAGAATCGAAAGACACTACAAAAATTCTCGAAGGCTGCTAAGTCATCAAGTAACAAGAATATCTTATTATCTACTGTATCAGGGGTAGGATTAGGTGTACTTGGAATTGGCATTCCCGATATTGTAGTGTTTATTGGAGTTTTATTAAAGAGTATTTATGAGGTAGCATTACAATATGGTTTCGATTATCAAAGTGAAGAAGAAAAACTATTTATACTCAAGATAATTCAAGGTGCATTATCAACAGATACTGAGTTAATACGTATAAATGATGAGTTAAATTATTTTATTCAGTATGAAGCATTTCCAATAGATGAGTATGTTAATGTTAATGTTGTAGATGCTTCAAAATATTTATCTAAAGAACTGTTATATATGAAATTCCTACAAGGTATTCCTATTGTAGGGGCAGTTGGTGGTATTTATGATGCGGTTTATATTAAGAAAATTCTAAAATATGCGGAATTAAAATATCGTAGGAGATTCTACCAAGAACGAATAAAAAAATAGGACATTGTTTGTTTAAGGTAGTAATTTTATAATCAAACTACATGAAAAGGTACTATATTTGATAGATATAGTATCTTTTTTTGTATTATGAAACATTGTAGATTAAGGTATTATTTATAATCAATTAATCAAATTTATACCTTGTTTGCATTAAAAAAGCGTGTATATCCTAGATGATTACAAATGCTCTTTTTAGTTTGATTATAAAGTTTGATTATATATAATCAATCATATTGTTAGTTAATAAAAGGCTTTTAATAGATTGATTATATTTTTTACCTTATATTTGTATTATCTCTTCTGTTTATCATCATGTAATTTTGACTTTCATAGTCCATCTATAAATTATGAATTATCATCTATATAATACATAATTCGATTATCAACATCATAGATAGCAACTATAATGTTGTAAGAATAGCCATCATTATAAAAATCATCAATATCCTCATAATTTTTATTTCTAAAATAATAGTATCCATTTTCTACTTCTTCAAGAAAATCATACTCATTATGAAACGTACGATTTATATATAGTTTTTTATACAAATTTGGGGGTAATGGCAATTCTTTCCATTCTTCACTAGATTGAATATTGGCAAGTATGTTTTCGCCTTCTAATTCTGTATATTCAATTTTCTTAGCGTGAAAAACATCTCTTTCCCCCTCATAACATTCATAAGTAATAGTGCCACTTGATATATCAACTGCACCAACAGTATTAGTATCAATTCCCATCATCATAAAAAATGCAACAAATACTAGTATAATCAATATTGAATAATATACAATTATTATATTTTTCATCAAACCCTCCATTCACTTATTTAATATGTAAATCTCACAAACACTTCCACTTCATATTCTGATAAGCATCCCATACTCATTGCTGTTGCAGCGTAATTATTCAACACAGAAACAGCAGCCGAACCTAATGAACTACCATATCCCTCCTAGTTATTATGTTCAAAATTATACGTATCACTAAATCTTAAAGTAACAACCCATTCTCCATCATAAGTTGCAGAATAATCTATGTCTACTTTATTTAATGCTAAATACAAATCACCTGTTTTAAATCGATATGAACCTTCAAGTTCTCCAGAAATAGTCTTTTTATTTACCTTACTTGTTTCATCTAAAATTTTAATCATATCTTCATAAGCTTGTTCATATAGTCTGTCTTGTTCAACTTTTTCTGATAAATCAGAACTTAGTGTATATCTTAATGTTTTTGTATTTTGATTTATTGATGCCGCCAAAAAATCAGCCGCATATTCATAGCCGGCTGTTCTTCCGCCAGCCACAACGATTGCCAAATTATTTATTGATGATTGACATGGATTCGTTACTCATGTTTGATCAGCCGAACAATATCTTGTTTCATCAATTTCAAATATTTCATGTTGGTTATCACCATCAATAATAATTACGTCTTTATCATTTATTTCTAAAGCATGTACTGGATTTACCATACACATTAATAGAACCATTATAATTTTAAATAATTTTTTCATTATCTCTTACCTTCTTTCATAATTCTTTGCAAGGTACAATCTAATTCTAAGAAAAGGTTTAATTTGTCATTTTACAAATCTTTTGTAAGGTTTTTGTTCCAATATCAGTTTTTCACATAATTTCCTTACAATATATTTTAATAATGTTTCATCTCTCAAAGTAGACCAACCTGCTACAATAATTACTTTGCACTTTTCATTACGATTCTCATTGTATTTCAAAAATAAAAAATGTTCAAACAAATCAATGTTCGAACATAAGGAGTTTTCTAGCTAAAAATTTATTTAATTCTATTGAATATCTAGCTAAGTTTTCATAGTCTTCTATTTTTTTATAATAATTCATTATAAATTCTAATACTAGTTGTTTATATATCGGATTCGACTTTTCATCAATATTCACATATAATTTCTCAAAATATGTAATTTGATTTTTACTGTTCTTTATTACTTTTTTAATTGCCATACACATTTTATAATTTAGTGAGTTTTCATCACAATATTCTTGTGCTAATTCTATATAATGCAACGATTTATTTGTATCACATAAACGATAGTAAGAATACACTAAATAAAAGTAATATTCGCTTTTTGTATTATCATACAATAATGCTTGTTGTGTATGATTTATGGCTTTTTGATAATCCTCTTTGATCAACGCAAACCAAGCAATATTATTATTGATTATTTCTAATATTTTAGTATTTGTTGTTGAGTAAGCAGCATCCAAAGATTTTTCTATAGTTTCCATTGCCAAATCATAATTACCCGTTTTAAAGAAAATATCACTTAAAACTATCTGAGTATAAACAATTTTATTAAAATTTTGTGCAACAAGAAAATATTCTAAAGCAGATTCAAAACATTTCGTTGATTTATAAAATTCATTTAAGTAGCGATAGCTAATTCCCTTATGATAATCAATCATTCCGCATAAATAATCTGGTAAGTTAAATACATTTATACTATTAAATATCTTTAATGACTCATCGAACTCCCCGATATCTTGGTATTTTAAACCGTAGAAATCCATATATATTGCTAATTCATAATCATCGTAATAGTTTTCATTCCCACTGCATATAGTTAATAATTTAGAAAAAGATTTAAAATCATTCTCGTTATATGCTAATATCAGCATTATCAAACTATATTCTGGGTGAAACATTAAATATTCATTACATTCACATTTCTTTTCTAAATTATTCATTAACGCAGTATAATTTTGATTCCCATAAATAACTGATTTATAAATTGCAACTAATTGGTTATACAACCACGCTTTGTCATTTATATAATCTTGATAATCAATATCTAATCGATGAAATAAGCTATTAATAATAGATACTTCTCCAATCTCTGCTCCCGTTTCTATTTTTGACAACATAGGTCTTGAAATGTTCACGTCTAATGCTAACATTTCTTGTTTAATCATTTTATGTTCTCTAACTAAGCTTATATATTTACCTGCACATTTATCGTTCATCTTTATCACCTTATTTATTTTAACATAATTATAAAAAAAAGAGAGGATCATTGTTTAAGGTAGTAATTTTATAATCAAACTACATAAAAGGTACTATATTTGATAGATATAGTATCTTTTTTGTATTATGAAACATTGTAGATTAAGGTATTATTTATAATCAAATAATCAAATTTATACCTTGTTTGCATTAAAAAAGCATTTATATCCTAGATGATTACAAATGCTTTTTTTAGTTTGATTATAAAGTTTGATTATATATAATCAATCATATTGTTAGTTAATAAAAGGCTTTTAATAGATTGATTATATTTTTTTACCTTATATTTAGGATTACCTATTTTTTATTTTTTTCAGCCTTTCTTTTATCGTTTATAATCTTTACATGTTCACTAGTGATTAATTCAACATTATTTTCCTTTGCCCAATCAATACAACCATTTAAAACAGTTTTTAAGAATGGTCTAGGGACTTTTACGAAGTTTTCTAATGCATCATCAGTAAACTTAATTTTGTCGTCACATCTATCAGCAGCATAGCGAATTGACGAAATATCTATTTCCTTTGGTGCTGGAATCGGTTCAGCAATAGGTTTCATTAATTTAGGAAATTGAGTGTACCAGAAATTAGTTGAGTCACGATATCCATAATCTACAGGAATTGGTGGAAAATCTTTCTTTGTTACTCCATTAACGATTGCATTATAATATTTTTCTTTCATTAAAATTTTGTCAATATATAAAATAAAATGTGCGCCATATTTTGATGTGATTCCATTAAAATCATTGTATGGCCCAGGATGACCATCATCGATATCTTCAACTTTAAATTTAGTCGCACCTTCTAATTCAGAAGCCCATGTACATTCAAATACTTGATATGCATCGCTCATTACCTGTGGACGATTTTTATCTGTAGGATCAGCAATACCATCTTCCATTTTGAATTTTAAATCAGTCATTTTATCGCTTGAAGGACCTGGAAATCCTAAGCGTACAGCTTCTCTGAATGTTGCTTTTTCATCTGTAATGAAATTTAAAGCACATTTATGCGTTCTCATAATATTCATACATGTATTGGAAGTATTGCGACATTCTAGTAACATAGCGTATCGATCTTTACCGGCTATATAATATGGAAAGCATAAAGAATATGTACCAACGTTTAAGCTTCCGTCAGGATTAATTGTACTTATACAAACCGTTGGCATTGGGAAAAATGACGATGATTGGTAGAAATTATCTACAATTCTTAAATCTTTAAAACTACTCATAAGTTAATTACCGCCCTTCTTTAATTAAAAAAATGAATAATTTTTGTGAAGTAATTCTTTAGAATAATGTTTTTTTACTAATAATTACTCATTAGAATTATAACATTTCGCTTGGTATTGTCAAATAATTCACATACTTATCCAAAATAAAAGGAATTAGACTATACATCTAATTCCTTTTAAAAAAACATAAAGTAAAGTAATACAACGATTCCTAATACTATACGATACCATCCAAACACTTTGAAGTCATGCTTCTTAATATAGCTCATGAAGAACATAATAACGATAATTGAAACTACGAAGGCAACAAGTGTTCCTACTCCTAAGATGACTAATTCAGCACCAGTAAATGCTAGACCAAACTTTAAAACTTTAATAGCACTTAGACCAAGCATTACAGGAACTGCAAGGAAGAATGTGAATTCTGCAGCAGCTGAACGTGAAATCCCAATTAATAATGATCCAATGATTGTTGCACCAGAACGTGAAGTTCCAGGAACAATTGACAATACTTGGAATAATCCAATCATTAATGCTGTTTTATACGTAATATCAGATAATTCATTAATCACTGGTGTACGTTTCTTATTCCAATTTTCAATTACAATAAAGGCAATACCATAGAACACTAAAGCAAATGCGATTACGATAGGAGTATGGAAATGTGCTTCAACATAATCATCAAATAATAGTGTTACAATAGCCCCAGGAATACAAGCAACTACTACTTTAAACCATAATGAGAAGATATCTTTCTTAATAAATGGTTTAGATTTATCTTTTAATTCAAAAGGGAACATCTTATTCCAAAACATTAGTACTACAGCTAGGATAGCTCCTAATTGAATAACTACGAAAAACATTTCTTTAAATGAATCACTCATGTTTAACTTAATAAATTCATCTACTAAAAGCATATGACCAGTACTACTAATAGGTAACCATTCTGTTATTCCTTCAACAATACCGAGGAATATTACTTTGAGAATTTCTATCATATCAACGTTCATAACGTAAACCTCCTCTTATAAACATGTATTATTGTACACTAGCATTTAGACTTTGTACATTAGTAAATCATTATTCTATATGTTTTATACATCTAAAATAGTACTAAAATGTACATTGACATTAAACTAAATATCATTTACTATAGCCTTAAATAGAGGTGATTATTTCCTAGGGAATAATTACTATATATAATAAATGATAGAGGAGGATTAAGGATGGCATTAGCATTATTTGTGGTATCAGTAGTAATAATGTGTTGTATCTTTTTTAATAAAATATCTGATCGTTTTGGACTTCCAATGTTACTAATTTTTATAGTTATTGGGATGTTGTTTGGTAGTGATGGTATCTTTAAGATTCCATTTGAAAACTATACATTTGCTGAGCAATTTTGTTCAGTGGCATTAATATTTATTATCTTTTATGGGGGATTTGGTACTAAATGGAGTGAAGCTAAGAAGGTGGCTGGTAAGTCTTTAGTACTATCATCTGTTGGGGTAGTGGCAACGGCACTTCTTACGGGCTTGTTTTGCCATTATGTGCTACACTTTGAGTTTTTAGAGGGAATGTTAGTTGGTGCGGTACTTAGTTCGACTGATGCAGCATCGGTTTTCTCAGTACTTCGTTCTAAGCAACTAAACTTAAAATATAATACGGCTTCTATCTTAGAGTTAGAGAGTGGTAGTAATGACCCTTGGGCATACATGCTTACATTAATTCTATTATCAATGATTAGAAGTAGTCGAATTTTTAATGATTATACCTATATGTTGTTTGCGCAAGTTGGCTATGGTGTTGTGTTAGGGGCAGTAATTGCTGTATTTGCGGTATATATACTACGCCGCGTGAAGTTTGAGATATCAGGCTTTGATACAATATTTGTATCTGCTATCGCATTACTTTCATATGCTTTACCTAGTATGGTAGGAGGCAATGGGTATTTAAGTGCATATATTGTTGGGATTGTAGTTGGGAATGCAGGTTTAACTACAACAAAGACATTAGTTAATTTCTTTGATGGTGTAACGGGCTTAGCTCAAATATTAATTTTCTTCTTATTAGGGCTATTGGCAACACCATCAATCATTCCTAGTATTTTTGGAATAGCTATCGCAATTGCGACATTCCTAACATTTGTAGCTAGACCAATAGCTACATGGTTAATTATGACTCCATTTAAAGCGCCATTAAATCAACAAGGTGTAATTACGTGGGCTGGGTTTAGAGGTGCTACATCAATTGTATTCGCCATCATGGCAACAGTTGAAAATGCTGTAACACATAGTGATTTATTCCATGTTGTTTTCTGTGTTGTATTACTTTCAATTGGACTTCAAGGTACACTATTACCGTTTGTGGCACGTAAACTAGACATGATTGACGATGATGAAAACGTAATGAAGACCTTCAACGATTATAGTGAAGAAAAAGAAGTACAATTTATACGTTTAGTAATAGATGAGAATAGCCGTTGGGTTAATAAACAAATCAAAGATTTAGAATTACCTAGGGGTGTGCTTATCGCAATGTTACTTAGAGGTAAAGAAACTGTCCGTCCAAATGGGGCAATTACATTGCTACCTAACGATATACTAGTATTATGTGGTGAAGGCTTTAGTGATGACCGAATGTTCCAGCTAGAGGAATTGCGCTTAACTAAGCGTCATGAATGGTGTGGTAAGGATATTTCAGAATTAAACTTACCGGAAACTAGTTTTATTGTGATTGTAGAAGAAATGGTAAGTTATTAATACCTACAGGTAATATGAAATTAGTTGCAGATGATGTGATTATCATGTCGAATCTATAATGGAGAATAGTTATGAAATTACGTAAAATGTTAGGGAGTGTTGATGATGATAGCTGTATTAAGCTTATGAAACTCATTGAAACACAAAGTATCGCAACATTATTTTCGTGGGCAGTAAGTTATGTTGAAGTAAATATATTGCCAGTATTAAACAATCATTATAATGAGAGTGAAAAAGTATTTAATTATATTAATCAGGTTAAAGCATATATCAATAGTGAAGTGAAGCTTAAAGATATTAAGCCAGTTTTAAAAAACTTACGTGAATTAGCGAAAGCTACGAATGATAATCCTATTACTCAAGCAGCATTACGCACAATCGCAACAGCATGTGCCGTAGTTACAACACCTACGAATGCCCTAGGACTTACATTTTACGCACTAGCAACTAAGATATATCATGAGTTTGGTTTAGAGTGCGAAGCTACATTTTATGATTTAAAGGCTAGTGAATATTATAAAGATATCGTAAAGTCTTTAGAAGATGTAGCTATTAGTAATGAAGAAAATCCTGTAAAGGTGAATTGGAATTGTTAATGGAAGAGTCCTAAGTTATTTAATTTAGGACTTTTGTTTTCAAATTATTGAATTTGAGATTAATCTATTTTATTATTAAGGTAGCATAATTAATACAAATGATATGAATAATTATTAAATATATTTTGGAAAGTAAGGAGGAATATAATTATGTCATTTCCAAAGAATTTTTTCTGGGGAGCTAGCTCTTCATGTGCACAAGTAGAGGGTGCTTATGATGTGGATGGGAAAGGATTAACAAATTGGGATACTAGAAGACAGAATCCAGGTTGTTGTTCGTTCCACTACGGTAGCGATTTCTATCATCACTATAAGGAAGATATCGCATTAATGGCTGAAATGGGTTTTAAAATGTTTAGACTTAGTATATCTTGGGCTAGAATTTTACCTGAAGGAGAAGGTGAAATTAACCCTAAGGGTATTGAATTCTATAAGAATGTTTTTGCTGAGTGTCATAAATACGGTATTGAACCATTAGTTACTATTTTCCACTTTGATATGCCAGTAGCATTACTAGAAAAGTATGGTTCTTGGGCAAATCGTAAGATGATTGATGCTTATGTAAATTACTGTAAAGTATTATTTGAGAACTTTAAAGATGATGTGAACTATTGGTTAACAAATAATGAGTACAATGTAATGATTTTCTATGGTGCAATCGATATGTCTACAGGGCAACCTTCTGATTTAAATAGACTATATAATGAAGGTCATAATGAGTTAGTAGCTATGGCTAAAGCTATTCATTTATGTCATGAAATGTGTCCTAATGCAAAGATTGGTCCTGCACCAAATATCGATACTGCATATCCTGCAACAACTAATCCATTAGATTACATTGCAGCATTAGATATGAATGATTTACGTAACAATATGTGGTTAGATCCATTAGTATTTGGTACATATCCAGCATCAGTTAATAAGTATTTCAAGAATCATGATATTAAGTTAGATATTCAAGATGGTGATATGGAAATCATGAAAACATGTAAACCTGACTTTATTGGATTTAACTGTTATGGAAACTCTACGGTTGAACATTTGGACTACTATAAAATTGATTGGTCAGAAATGGCTGGTGCTGATAATCGTAATATGTCTTATTTAATGAAAATGATGGAAAAGCCAGGTTTAGGTAAATCAGTACCTAATCCATTACTTCCTAAGGCTGAAACAGATGGTCATAGCTATGATCCTTATTGTATTCGCGTAACTGCTAGACGTTTAAGTGAGAGATATCGTTTACCATTAATTATTACTGAAAATGGTTATGGTAGACCTGATACATTAGAAGCAGATGGTACTATTCATGATGATTATCGTATCGAACATTTACGTGGAATGATTCGTGAAATGGAAAAAGGTATTGAAGAAGGTGCTTTATTATTTGGCTATTGTCCATGGTCGGCAATGGACTTAGTATCTACTCGTGAAGGTATCACGAAACGTTACGGATTTATTTATGTAGATCGTGATGAAGATGATGAGAAAGCTAAGACTGCTGAAATGAAACGTTATCGTAAAGATAGTTTCTATTGGTATAAGAAAGTCATCGCAAGTAATGGTGCAGATTTAGATTAATAATAAGAAATGGTATCCAAACGGATACCATTTTTGTTTATTTGATTTGTAGATATTCGCCAACATCTTTTGCAGGATAGAGAATAGGTTGACGTGTGTGAATATCATAGTGTCGTGTTGATTCTTCTGTTAGGATCACAAAGTTATCATCAGTACATATCCCTGCCATATACAATAAACCGTTCTCATTATAAGAAAAATAGTGCTTTTCTTTTTGTTTATCCCATTCATAATAACCATTGGCAACGATTATGCATGGCTTATTCATATGACTAAATGCTTTTGTATATCCAACACTTTCTTTTCGAGCATTAATGATTAGCTTTTTATTTAATTGTAATCCCCAATGCTTCACATCAGCAACAATAGTATTATTATCATTAATAAGTACTAAACAATCTCCACCAGGAAATACTTCATTTAATTGATGCTTTTTAGTGGAACGCGATAAATTGTTTTTAAGGATTCTATCAGCTAGCCTTTTGTAACCAGTTGATGCTTCATTCAAAAAATAGCGTCCGCACATTATCCATTAACCATAATTTTTGTATATACTACTTTCCCAATGATTTGTACAGGTAGGTCTTCAACTTCTTGAGGTGTATAGAAGTGTGTTTCATATAATGGATTAGCAGCTTCTAGAATAACTAGATTATCTTTAAAATATACGCGTTTTACAGTAGCTTCATTACCTACTAAAACAACTGCAATAGAACCATTATCGATTGTATTACACTTCTTAACGTATAATAAATCACCATCGCAGATTCTTGCGTTAATCATTGAATCCCCACTTACACGTAAGAAGAAATCACCTTGATCATATTCTTTTTTAGATACTTCTTCATATCCTTCAATAATTTCCTCAGCATCAAGTCCATATCCAGCCTTTACAGTACCTACCACCGGACGATAATACTTTGCACGTTCATCACGAAGCATCGCATTTACATCTACTCCAACGTATTGGGAAAGCTTCTCAGCTGTATCATAGCGCACAGAAGTAATTTCTCCAGTACACCAACGACTTACTGTACCACGGTTTACTCCTACTAAATTCGCAATATCATCAATTGTATAATGATTTTTATTTTTAAAGGCAAGCATAACCTCTTGTAGTGTCATATGTATCACTCCTTCACCTATATTATAGCACTTTCCTATATAATCATGCAACAATCTTGAGGATATAATCTAAATGTTGCATATAAAAAGCAACACAAGTGTTGCTTAGTTAATGGTTAATAAACCTAATTCATATTTCCAATTTAAAACACGGTATAAAGATTCATCAATTTGTTTGATAGGAATAACACCATTCTTAGCTGCTTCAATAGCAGCAGGTACTTGTTCCTCGTAGTTCGTGCAACAAAGTAAATCATTACCAGCTAAAAGCGCAGAAATTGCAGCATTTTGATTATCAGTATATGTAGTGATGGCATCCATAAATAAATCATCGCACATAATTACACCATCAAAGGCTAAGTCATTACGAAGTATCTCATGTACTCTACTAGATAATGAGGCAGGTACATCATCCATACATGTGACGATATTATGCGATACTAATACGGCATCACTGCCAGCTTCAATACCAGCAATAAATGGTAAGAAATCACTGCTCAAGAAGGTTTCATAATCACGATTATCAATCGCAATACCAGTATGGGTATCTTTATTATTACCATAACCAGGGAAATGCTTTAGGACACTACCAATTTGTTGCTCATCCATGGTTCTCACAACATGTGTGGCATAATCAGCAGTTAATAGCGCATGCTTTCCAAAGCTTCGTTTAAATATATAATCAGTACTATTAGTACTAACATCTACTACTGGTCCCATATTAACGTTCATACCTAATTCTTTTAATAACGTACTTTTCTCAATAGTATCAGAAATAACTAAATTCCAACCACCTTCATTATATAAATCTTGTGAAGACCAAAATGGAACACCACGGAACGCTTTATATAATGAGATGCGATTTACTACACCACCTTCTTCATCGACTGCCATGAGAAGTGGTATATTTGATGAGCTTTGTAAAGTATCAGAACGTTTCTTAACACTATCTTTTGTTTCAGAGCGGAAATCCTTCGCAAAGAAGATGATTCCTCCTATATGATAATCTTCTAATTGTGCTTCATAGTTCTCGCTATCATAGCGTACTAAAAATAGTTGTCCGATCTTTTCTTCAATAGTCATAGTTTTAATTAAATCATTAATATAATCATCAATCGTATATGTATCGATTATCTCGATTGATAGTAATTCATTATCAGCAGTAAGCTCGATCTTCACAACAGATTTTTTTGTATATGATGAAGTATTTGTAACTTCATAAGTATGTAAACTACCATCAATATCAATGGTGATAGTAGATGAATTAATATCTACTATAGTACCTGTATATGAGGTTGTATGATCTTTAAATGATGGCATATATGAGCATCCTGTCAGCAACAAGCAGATGATAATAATTAATAGTTGTTTAACCCATTGGGGACTTTTGTTTTTGCGGACATAAACGTCAGCACCTTTGGCAAGACCGGCGGGGACG
>JAFXJJ010000110.1 GCA_017532345.1 Erysipelotrichales bacterium | reverse complement strand
TCAACATCTAAGAATGGTGAATTGTGTTTCTTCATATCTTCATATGATGGGAAGTTATATACATCATATGGAGGTTCATATTTCCATGTTGAGATAATCTTGGCATGTTCAATATTGTAGGGTATAATCTTTAAATTCATAGTATCATCTCCTAAAATAATAATACTATAAGCAAATAATTTAAGGAAATGTAATGACCAAAGTAAAAACACCGTCAGGGGAAACGGTGCTTTTAAGAGAGGATAAATATTATTTAGGTGCATTGATAGTTTATCTATCAACGCTTAAAGGGATTATATACAAGCTTTATTTCTTGTACGTGTATATATTACTATAGAATATATGTCGAAATTTGTAGAAATAATGGGGAAATGTGTGAAATGTTTGAAATTTCGATGATACTTGAGTAATTGATAGACATAAATGTGCGTGGTATAATATGAAAGACTATAGAAATTAGGTGATTATGATGTTTATGGATACAATTGCTGCGATTGCGACTCCACTACAAGAAGGTGCTATCTCAATTATTCGTGTTAGTGGTGATGATGCAGTAGAAATTGTGAATAAGATATGTAGTAGAGATTTGATGAAGGTTAATTCTCATCAAGTTGTATATGGATATATTATGGAAGATGATACATATGTAGATGAGGTATTAATTAGTGTATTCAAAGCGCCTAAGTCATTTACGATGGAGGATATTGTAGAGATTAACTGTCACGGCGGTATCTATATTACTAAGAAGATTCTATCATTAGTATTAGCAGCGGGTGCTAGACTTGCGGAGAAGGGGAATTCACAAAACGTGCCTTCTTGAATGGGCGCATCGACTTAACGCAAGCTGAGGCTATTAATGATTTAATTAGCGGTAAGGACCAAGGTGTTACTAAAGTAGCTATGCAAGCCTTACGTGGTGGTGTACGTAAACTAATTGAACCATTAAAAGAAGACTTAATTCAAATCATTGGTCAAATCGAGGTTAATATTGATTATCCTGAATACTATGATGTGGCTACTGTTACAGAAGAGGAATTATTACCAAAAACAAAAGAATGGTTAACTAAGATTAATGAACTATTATCTAAATCGCAAAGTGGTAAGCTAATGCGTGAAGGTATTAAGACAGTAATATTAGGAAAGCCAAATGTAGGTAAGTCATCATTATTAAATGCTTTATTAGAAGAAGATAAAGCTATCGTTACAGACATTGAAGGTACTACTAGAGATTTAGTAGAAGGTTATGTTCGTTTACCATCAATCACATTACATCTAATTGACACTGCCGGTATTCGTGAAACGGAAGATGTGGTTGAGAAAATTGGTATTGATAAGTCTAAACAAGCTATGAATGAAGCTGATTTAATTATCGTATTACTAGATGCTTCTAGAGAATTAAGTAATGAAGATTATGAATTACTTGAATTAACGAAGGATAAAGTCCGCTTAGTTGTATATAATAAATCAGATGATGTAAAGGCTGAATTACCAAGTGATGCGATTATGATATCAGCTAGACAAAACGAGATTGAACCTTTAATTGATGCGATTGAGGCAATGTATGAAAAGCATAGCTTTGCCCTTAATGAGCCAACATTAGCGAATGAACGTCATATCGCACTACTAAAACAAGCAAAAGAATATATGATGAAAGCTATCGAAACATTAGAAATGGGCTTAGAAGTTGACTTAGCCACAATTGATATGCAAAGTGCATATGATTGTATCATTGATATTCTTGGAGAGAAAGGTAAGAAGGATTTACTTGATGAGTTATTCAGTAGATTCTGTCTAGGTAAGTAATATGGGATTTATTGATACACATTGTCATTTAAATGATGAAAGCTATGAGGATGTAGCTAGTATTGTTGAGGAATGTCGTAATCAAAATATTGAGAAGATGATATGTATTGGTTTTGATTTACCAAGTAGTATTCGTGCGGTGGAATTAGCTAATACATATGATATTGTATATGCTGCGGTAGGTGTGCATCCTGATGATGCAGATAGCTATAATGATGAGGTAGAAAAACAGTTAGAAGCACTTGCTTTAAATAATAAGAAGGTTGTTGCTATTGGTGAGATTGGTTTAGATTATTATTGGGATAAGGCTAGCCATGATACTCAAAAGAGTGTATTCGCTAAGCAAATAGAATTAGCTAGACGTTTGAATCTACCAATTATTATTCATAATCGTGATGCTTTTATGGATACCTATGAGGTACTCAATGAATATGCACCATTACGCGGTGTGATGCACTGTTACTCAGGGTCACTTGAGATGGCATATAACTATATGAAGCAAGGATTACATATTTCCTTTGCTGGTCCAGTTACCTTTAAGAATGCGAAAACACCTAAGGAAGTAGCTAAAGAAATTCCATTAGATCGTATTCTTGTGGAAACGGATTGTCCTTACTTAGCACCACACCCACACCGTGGTAAAGTGAATTATCCATACTTTGTGAATCTAGTGGGAAAAGAGGTTGCTAGTCTAAAGGGGATTAGTGAAGAGGAATTAATGGAAGCTGAAAGTAGGAATGTTAGAGAATTATTTGGAATATAACTGCTATGTGTAATAGCAGTTTTCTTGTTTATTATACGTGTGATGTATCGACTGTTAGTGGAATATTCATATAAAATATGCCAATTTATGAAGTAATTACCACTCACTAATAATTATGTTTTAAGTCTATTTATTAAGGTTATAATAGGAATAAGATAGCTTGTGAACGCTTTCAGTGTTATTTTTCATACTATGAAAGGGTTTTTATGGAAAAAACTAGTAGACAACAACAATATTTTTTGGTATAGTAGACCACGCTTAACGAAAGGAGACAAGCATGAGGACAATTAGAAAATGTATTGCCTTAATATTTTGTTTACTATTATGCTCTTGTAGTTCAAATACGAACACAGTAGCAGAAGCAACATATATCGCACCTACTGTTCTTTTAGCTCATCGAGATGTTAGTGCTATTACTACTGAAAAGGGTATTAGTGTTGAACGTATTTCAGAAGAAAAAATTACTGCTGAGCAAAAGACTGTATATAAAACACCAGAGAATATCTCTAAAAATGATTTATACTGGTTAGCTGCAGAAGTTGATGCAGGTACTCCAGAGAAAGAAGTTAAATACTATGATGTAACATATTCAAGTGAAGGTGAAGTGTTAAGTAAGACATATGTACTTGGTGGAGACCAAACAGTGTCTGCTACACCACGAGTTCTTGAATTTGGAGCAGAAATGGCTGAAGGTACTTACTTCAACCCTAAATTCTCACGCTATGGATTAGATTGCGTAGGATGTAAGGGTCAATATACTAAGGTTGGTAACAACGCTCTTGGTATTAAGCTTGATGGTACAAAGGGAGTTCAACAAGCTGATGGTAGTTGGAAGCAAGGAATTACTTGGGAAGGCTACTATATTGTAGCTTCTGACCCTTCAATTCCACTATGTTCAATCCTTGAAGTATCTAACCATAACTATTCAGGTGAAGGTTTAAATCCAAATGAACCATTCTATGCCATTGTTATGGATAGAGGTGGAGCTATCAAGAATAACCGTCTAGATTTCTATATTGGTTTAGAAGGTAATTTAAATAAGAATGTTAAGGTTGTTTCTCAAAAGACTCCTGTAGCACGTATTGTACGTGTTGGTGGAGTTATTCGTAAGAACGGCCAAAGAACTTGTAAACTATAAGAAAAGTCCGAAAGGACTTTTTTTAATTCTATTTTCAATATATAATTATATTGGTGATTTGTATGAAAATTAAAGAAGTAATTGTAGTTGAAGGGCATCATGATACTGCTACTCTGAAGCAATATTTTGATGTAGAAACAATTGAAACTAATGGCTCAGCCATTAATAAAGAAACATTAGAATATATTAAAGAAGTACAAGCAAAACGCGGTGTAATTATCTTTACTGACCCCGATTATCCAGGAGAAAGAATACGCTCTATTATTAATAAGAATGTACCTAACTGTAAGAATGCATTTCTTGAGAAAAAGAAAGCCCTTGGTAATCATAAGGTTGGTATCGAACATGCAACTAAGGCAAACCTAGAGGAAGCCTTAATGAATTATGTAAGCTATGATAATTCATTAGAATCTGACTTAACATCATTTACGTTAATGGAGCTAGGCTTACAAGGAAATGCTAATTCACAAGCAAAGCGTGATAGAGTATGTGATAAGTACCATTTAGGTAAATGTAATGGGAAAACACTATTAAGTAGATTACGTTTATTAGGTATCAATAGTGATGAATTACGAAAGGTATGTGAGGATTAATGGAAGAACTAAAGAAAGAAATAGCTACTAAGTCTAGAACAATGGAAATCATGGAACGTTTTGACTTACATACTAAGAAGGTTTTTGGTCAAAACTTCTTGACTGAACCAGGTATTGTACGCAAGATTGCAGATGAATGCATTTTAAATGAAAATAGTTGTGCGATTGAGATTGGTCCAGGTATTGGTGCATTAACTGAACAACTAGCGAAACGTGCAGGCAAAGTAATGGCATTTGAGATTGACGAGCGACTAAAGGAAGTATTACCTTATTCATTAGTTGATTATGATAATGTTGAGGTACGTTTTGAGGATTTCTTAAATGTTGATGTGAAGAGTGTCGTAGATGATATTCAGAAGGAATATAGTGATGTAATGGTAGCAGCTAATTTACCTTACTACATCACCACTCCATTATTATTTAAGATATTTGAAAGTGAAGCAGATATCAATCGTATTGTTGTGATGATGCAGAAGGAGGTGGCTGATCGTTTTGCAGCTACACCGAACAGTAAAGACTACAATGCGTTAAGTATTATCACACAATACTTATATGATGTGCGCATTGTGTTAAAGGTATCAAGGAATGTATTTGAACCTAAGCCTAATGTAGATAGTAGTGTGGTAGAATTTAAAAAGAAAAAGGATATTATCCCAGTGGATAACCAACAAGCATTCTTTAACTTAGTAAAAGCTTGCTTTGACCAAAGACGTAAAACAATGCTTAATAACTATGGAAAATATTTAAATGATAAAGAGAAAGCTAAAAGCCAATTAGCTAAAGCGGGAATTGAAGAAAGTCGTCGTGCTGAAAGTCTAACATTACAAGATTTTATTAAACTATATGAGGTATATGCAAATGAAAGAAATAGCTAATGCCAAGATTAATTTGGCACTTAATGTAATTAGGCGCAGGGAAGATGGTTATCATGAACTAGAGAGTATCATGCTACCACTAGCATTTGGTGATGATATTATCTTAGAAGAGTGTGATAAAGATTATCTTACATCGAATGTCACAACAATTCCGTTAGATGAAAGAAATTTGGCGTTTAAAGCATTATTATTAATGAAAGAAACATATAGTATTACTAAGAACTATCACATTCATATAGAGAAACATATTCCTAGTGAAGCGGGCTTAGGTGGTGGAAGTAGTGATGCTGCAGCAGTAATGCGACTATTAAATAAAATGGAGAATCTTCAAGTAGATATCCATGAATTAGCTGATTTAAGCGTAAAGCTTGGAGCAGATTGCCCATTCTGTGTACTAAATAAACCGATGTTTATTTCGGGTATTGGTGAAAAGTATGAGTCAATTAATCTTACTGAATTCCCATACCACGTATTACTAGTTAAACCATCTAGTGGAGTAAGTACGAAACTTGCTTATGAAGGTTTAAATATTGCTAAGGCGGATCATCCGAATTGTAAGGAAATTGTTTTTAAATTAGAAAATAAAGACTTTAAGAAGCTTGGTATTGCTAACTCATTAGAAGAATCAGCTTTAAGAATTAATAGCGATGTAAAGGAAATAAAAGCTAAATTAGAGTCATTAGGCTTTGATTATGTTCTTATGAGTGGTAGTGGTTCTAGTGTGTTTGCACTGACAGAAAATGAGCAATTGTTAGAAGAAAGTTACGATTTTTTAAAGAATTCGTATGAATTTGTTGAAAAAAGTAAAATAATTGAGCCTAATCATTTAAATTTTTAGATTATTGGTGTAAAATAACATGGGGTAAGGTAAATATGAATATAGAAAATAGAAACTTAATTAATGCGCGTTTATTAGAACGTGGCGTAAATATTATTGATCCTACAACAACATATATTGATGAAAGTGTTGTGATTGAGGATGATGTTACAATATATCCTAATACCTTCATTGAAGGAAATTCCATTATTCATAGTGGAGCAGTGATTGGGGTAAATTCAAAATTAAATAACGCTGTAATTGGAAAGAATACAAAAATTGAAAGTAGTTATATTATTAATTCAATGGTTGGTGACAATACTACTATTGGACCAATGGCACACATTCGTGAACATTGTATTATTGGAAGTAATGTGCGTATTGGAAACTTTGTTGAAATGAAAAAGACTGTATTTGGAAATAAAAGCAGTTGTGCTCACTTATCGTATCTTGGGGACTCAGAAGTTGGTGAGGGTGTAAACATTGGCTGTGGCGTTGTTACTGTTAATTATGATGGTAAAGTCAAGTCAAAGACAATTATTGGAAATCGGGCTTTCATTGGAAGCAATGCCAACTTAATTGCTCCAATTAAAATAGGTGACTTTGCAGTGGTAGCTGCTGGTTCTACAGTAAATCAAGATGTTAACAGTGATGACATGGCTATTGCTAGAGCTAAACAAGTCAACAAGGAAGGCTATGGAAAGAGATATATCAATAAGTAAAGGGAGAATCGTATGAATAAGGACATTGCAGTAGTAGGCTTAAGTGCTAGTAAAGATTTAGTAAATGAAATGTGTGAAGTTTTAAATTGTAAACCATATCCATGTGAAGTAAAACACTTTGCTGATGGTGAAATCATGGTTCAAATTGGTGAATCAATTCGTGGTAAACATGTATATATCGTTCAATCTACATGTAATCCAGTATCTACAAACCTAATGGAAGTATTAATTTGCTTAGATGCATGTAAGAGAGCATCAGCAAGTCAAATTACTTGTGTTATTCCTTACTTTGGTTATGCAAGACAAGATCGTAAAGCAAGCCCAAGACAACCTATTACAGCTAAGTTAGTAGCTGATTTATTACAAACAGCAGGTGCTGACCGCGTAGTTACAATTGACCTACATGCTGCACAAATTCAAGGTTTCTTCGATATTCCAATCGATGATATGACAGCAGTACCTATGTTATCTCAATACTTTAGAGCAAAACATATTCCAGATTTAACAATCGTATCTCCAGACCATGGTGGTGCTGGTAGAGCACGTAAATTCTGTGATGCTTTAGGAGCTCCTCTAGCAATCATTGATAAACGTCGTTTACGTCCTAATGAAGCTCAAGCATTAAACGTTATTGGTGATGTTAAGGGACGTAACGTAATCATCGTAGATGATATGTGTGATACAGCGGGTACTTTAGTAGCTGGTATTGATTTATTGAAAGCTGAAGGTGCTAAAGATATCTACTTTACATGTTCACATGGTGTATTATCTGGACCAGCTATTGAACGTTTAGAAAAATCACCAATAAAAGAAGTAGTAATTACTAATACTATTCCTTTAGGTCCTGAAAAACGTTTAGATAAGATTACTCAATTATCTGTAGCTCCATTATTAGCTAAGACAGTTGAACATATCGAAGCAGCTAGATCAGTAAGCATTGTATTTGAAATGTTTAATGACTAATACATAATTAAAGCCGATTCAATGAATCGGCTTTTTCTTTGATTAATCGTTTTGTAGTTGTCCTCGACGTTCTCTAAGCTCCCTAGTAACTTGTTCTTTTAGTTCATTAGGGTACTTGATGTATAGTAAAGGAATGATGTATAGTGCTGCACCAATCGCTGGGCCTAACATAAATAGTGGCCAAATCCATGTATTGAATGTTTCAGATAATGGAGCACCAGCTGCGATAGCTTCCGCATCATATGCTAACCATGTTAGTAAGAAACCGGCAATTACAGTATTTAAAGCAGTAGAAATCTTATCACAGAATGTTTGTGCGGCAAATGTGATAGCTTCTGCGCGTTTACCAGTCTTCCATTCCATGTAGTCGATTGAATCGCCCCAAAGTGCTGTACGAGCAATACCGAACATACTACCAGGAATGCTACCAATACCGAATAGTACCATTGATATCCAAATACGATTACCTTCAAATCCTACAAAGAAGGCAAGTATACGCATAACTACTGTAAGAGCATTAGCAGCAATTAAAACATTTCTCATACCACCAAGCTTTTTAGATAATAATGTTGTAAAGAACATGCCAGCACCAGTAAACACATACGCAAAGCCATAAAACATAGTCATGATTGTTAGACCACCAAGTTCTTGGCCAAATAGTGTAGCTGTAACTTTATGCTCAAAGAAGTAGGCACCAGGTACTGTTAGTGATAATCCATTTAATATATTACCAAGTAATACCAACATAACAATCTTATTATCAAAAAGCATTTTTAAGTTTTCTTTAAATGAAGTAGCAGTAGATTCTTCGGTAGCTTGAATACGTTCTTTGGCAGTTGCAGATAATGTTGATAGTAACATACCACCAATACCAAGAATAATAGCTGCCCCAAAGTAAATATCCTTCTTAGCGAATCCTTGGTTTAATAAAGCATCCATTGCTGTAGGGAATACACCAACCATTGCGAATCCCATCGCAGCGAAGATACGACCTTGTTGTGAAAGCTTTTCTCTTTCAGCAGGATTATCAGTCATTACGGATGTCATACTCCACATTGATACGTCTTGAACAGTGAAAATCATATCATATACTAAGTAGAATATTAGAATATAAACAGCTTTAGGCATATCACCTTGGAAGCCCCAATCAGTAAATAATAATACTGTAATGATACCAATAAAGATTGGTGTAGCACGTAATAATGGACGGAATTTTTCACCGTTTTTGAAACGATGTCGATCAATGATAGTTCCAATGATTGGGTCATTTACTGAGTCCCAGATACGTGCAATACCTAATACAACACCTATAATGATTCCATCAACGTATAAAACGTCAGTACAGAAGTTCATAAACCAGTTCATCATGAAAGCACATGCTAGGTTTTGTCCATA
>JAFXJJ010000109.1 GCA_017532345.1 Erysipelotrichales bacterium | reverse complement strand
TCTTATGTTAAGTGGGATATGAATCGTCCATTAAGTGATACATATAGTAAAGTATTAGATGACCAAGGTCGTTTCAATTATGAATGGACAAAAGGTACATATCGTATCATGCGTGAGATAGTTAATGCCAATCCACATATTCTATTTGAAGGCTGTGCGTCAGGTGGCAATCGTTTTGATTTAGGTATCTTATGTTTCATGCCTCAAATATGGACTAGTGATGATACAGATACGTATGAACGTACGAAGATACAAACAGGAACTAGTTATGGCTATCCACAAAGTGTAATGGGATGCCACGTTTCAGCTGCCCCTAATCATCAAACAATGCGTATGTCACCAATTGAAGCACGTTTCGATGTGGCATCAATCGGTATGCTTGGCTATGAATTAGACCTTACTCAATTAACTAGTGCTGAGAAGAAAGTGGTAGCTGCACAAGTAGAATTCTATAAGGAACATCGTGAATTACTACAATATGGTGATTATATCCGTTTAATAACACCATTTGAAGATAGTGAATTCTGTAACTATATGGTTGTATCTAAAGATAAGAAGGAAGCTATTGTGATTGAAGCAATAGGTAGAGTGGTACCTAATTCAGAACAAGTACCTATTATCCTACAAGGTCTACTACCTGATGTTAAGTATCAAGTTAGTGGAAGAAAGCATTTCATTAATATTCGTACATTTGGTTCATTAATTAACCATGTATTACCATTCAATGTAAATAGTGAAGGTCTATTAATGCATGTAGCTTCCGATATCTATATGATGCCATGCGAAACAGAAGAATATGTAGCGTATGGTGATACACTAATGGAAGCTGGTATCAAGCAAAAACAGCGCTTCACTGGTACAGGATACAACGAGCATGTACGTATGATGCCTGATAATGCTGCAAGAATGTATTATTTAAAAGCTATTGAATAATTTATTACTTCTAATCTTGTAGAAGGAGGTGCTTATATTGAGAATATTATTTATAAATCTCCCATATTATGGACATGTCATTCCTACAATTGGTCTAGTGCAAGCATTAATAAAGAATAATCATCAAGTAACCTACCTTCTACCATACGATTGGGAAGACAAAGTAAAAGATAGTGGTGCTAACTTTTATGGATATGATAATCATAATAAGTTAGATAAACAAGTTAGAAATGCTTTTAAAGCTACTGAAGCTATTATTAATGATTATGATATTGTGATTTATGAACAGTTCTTTTTCTTAGGTAAGCACCTTGCTGAGAAGTATGGAAAGAAAGCTGTAAGAATCTTTACAGCACCTGCTACTAATCAAGCTATCATGCATGATTATATTAGTGCTGGTGGGCCATTAAGTATTTTTCGATTTAAATTAATTGGAAAGCTCTGGACTGCTGATGCGATTAAAGGACTAGGCATTAATCTGAAAACGGATTGCTGGCTAGATGAGATTGTCGAGAATCCGCCAGATATTAATTTAGTTTATACAATGGAAGAGCTTCAACCACAGGTAGAGAGTTTTTCTAAAGAAAAATTTTATTTCCTAGGGCCTTCTGTTTATAATCGCAAAGAAGAGGTAATCACAATTAATAATGATAAACCTATAATATATATTTCATTAGGTACTATTATTAATGGTGGTATTAAATTCTTTAAAAGCTGTATTAAGGCATTTAAAGATGAAGATGTAACTGTAGTTATGGCAGTTGGTAAGAAACTACAAATTAGTAAATTAGGTGCAATACCATCAAACTTTATGGTATTAAGCTATGCTCCACAACTAACTATTCTAAAACAAGCGGATGTTTTCATTACGCATGGCGGTATGAATAGTATCTCAGAAGCGATGAGCCTAGGAGTGCCGATGGTTGTTGTTCCGTTTGGTTCAGATCAACCGACAAATGCTAAGCAAGTTACAAAACTAGGGTTAGGGAAACAATTAGATTATCATACGATTAATTCTAAGGTATTAAATGAAGTAGTTATGTCTATCTTAAAAGATGAAAGGATCAAACAACAAACATTATTAATGAAAGAAAAAATTGCCAATAGTCTTGGCAATAGTGGTGCAGTAAAGATAATTGAAGATTATTATAAAAAGTTCTAATCGGCACTGTTATTTTCTTCAAGGAGTTTGTCGTAGTATGCTTGCTTATAATCTATATATGAAATTGATTCTTGTAAGTAAGAAATTTGTTTTAAAAGCTCTTGTTTTTTGTTTTCGAGGATTTCTTTGCGCTTAGGAATTGTAGAGATTCCTTAAAAATATAAATCATTATATTCCTTCAATTCCTTTATCCCCATACCACACTTTCTAATACAAATTAAGCTTTTAATCCAGTTTATATTGTCATCGCTAAAAAGTCTATAATTGCGTTCATCACGCATAATGTTGGGAATCAGACCCTCATTGCAATAATATTTAAGTGTTTCATAATGTAGACCCGTTAATTTACAAGCTTCTTTCATTGAATACATTATATCTTCCTCCCAATTAATACTTGACCGGTAGCAACTACCGATTGTTAAAATTATTATAGTATAGATATCAAATAGCTACAAGGAGGCATTTATGAAACATTTGTATATGATGAGACACGGAGAAACGTTATTTAATAAGAAAAAGTTAATTCAAGGTTGGTGTGATTCTCCATTAACAGAAGATGGAGTTAAACAAGCTGAAAGGGCTAGAGAACTGTTAAAAGAAATTGATTTTGACCATTATTATTCTTCAACTAGTGAAAGATGTTGTGATACCTTAGAAATTGTTGCGCCTAATGCTAATTATGTTAGGTTAAAAGGTCTAAAGGAAAGAAATTTTGGTGATTTTGAAGGGGAAAGTGAGTTTTTAAATCCAAAACAGGGTATGGAAATTACATATGAAACATTATTTCCTTATTATCATGGTGAAAAAGGTAGTGAGGCTACTGAGCGAGTAGTGAGCACCATTCATGAAATTATGGATAAAGAAGACCATGAAAACGTTCTTGCCGTATCACACGGAGGCGCATGTTTCTTCTTCTTATGTAGTGTCTGTGATCCAATGAATATTTTAAAGAATAACTATGTATCTAATTGTTCAATTTTCCATTACACATATGACAATGGGAAATATGAGTTTATTGAAGTATTAACACCTAAAATTTAAGCTGCATGGTGTACAAGTACGTATACTCCTCCTAAAAATCAGGAATAAAGAATTAATTGAAGATTATTGTGTAATTAAGTGATAAAGAAGCTATTAATAAAACTAAATCATAGTTTTTAATAGCTTTTTTGGTATAAAGCCATTTTATATGATATTATCACTGTAACGAATTAGTAATAGGAGGAATAGTTGATGGCAACTTATGTAATGTCTGATATTCATGGTCAATATGATATGTTTATAGAATTATTAGAAAAGATTGACTTAAAAGATCAAGATACATTATATATTCTTGGTGATATTGTTGATAGAGGACCTAATCCTATGAAGGTATTATTTAAAATGATGGGAATGTCGAATGTAGTACCATTAGCAGGCAATCATGAATTAATGGCGTTAGAGTGTTTAGAATATTTATGTGATGATATCACTGAAGAATTTATGAATAATTTAGATGAAGATAGACTTGAAATATTTGATTCATGGATAGAAAATGGTGGCTTATCGACAATTAAAGAATTCCTCGAATTAAGTAAACAAAAACGTACAGAAATTATTGATTATATTTCAGAGTTTGGAATATACGAAGAATTAAGTATTAATAATGAAAAGTATTTCTTGGTGCATGCAGGATTAGGTATTGCAGTACCTAGTAAGAATTTTGATGATTATTCAATTAAAGAACTATTATGGGATCGAATGGATTATGAAATGCAGTATTTTGATGATATGTATATTGTCAGTGGACATACACCTACACAGACTATATATTGTAATCCTAAACCGGGATATATCTTTCAAAAAAATAAACATATTGCGATAGATTGTGGAAGCTATTCATTAAATGGTAGATTAGCAGCAATATGTTTAGAAACCAAAGAAGAATATTATGTTGATGTAGGTTAGTGAGGAATAAAATATGAAGATATTTTTAGATGATTTAAGAAGCTTTGATAATGCACTTAAAGCATGATATACATGTGTGAAAACATATGATGAATGTATAAAGTTATTATCAAATAATCAATATATCGAAATAATCGATTTAGATTATGAATTAGAAAGTGAACAAACAGGTTTAGATGTTTTAAAATATATGAAAGAAAATATGATTATTTCCAAGGAAATAATCATACATAGTACACATGCAGGTGGTGTACGAGAAATGATTGATTATATTGAAGAACATTTTAAAGGAGCAAAATATCGTTATTGTCCTTTAAAGAATGAATAATAGAAAAAGAAGAGTTGTCGAAACTCTTCTTTTAGTTAGTTTAAGTAATTTTGAATTATAGTACGAAGAATGCGATTGTAGCTGGTTGTAATTCAACACTACCAGATTTAGTAACTGGAGTTAATGCTGGTAATTCATCATTTTCACCTAATACTAAATCATTACCATTTAATTTAATTACAGGAGCGCGTAATGAATCAGCACTTAATACATAAGTTTCAGCTTCTTTTGGTAATTCAACAGTAGTAACATCAGTTGTAGAGTTGTTGATTACTAAGAATACGCGACCTTCTTTACCATCTTTACGTGAGTGGCAATATACGTGAGCACCTTCTTCAGTTTTGATACCAGAATCATAAACAGTTGTACCCATTAATGTGTTCCATAATAATACTGCGAAGTAGTTTGGTCTAGGAACAAATGTACCATGCTTTAAGAAACCATAGTCACTTGAAGCTAGTGTATTATGGAAGATAACACCGTCAGTAACACTAGCGAAATCACCAAGTTCATTTAATGTACGGAATACATCTAGGTATGTAGAAGCCCAAGTGTCTCCGCCTCCACCAGCGTCACCTGATTCAGTAACCCACATTTCTCCACCTGGACAGTATTTATCACGATATGGAGCAAATGCACGAGCACAGTTACCAGCAACTGCTAAGTAAGGTTCAGTAGTTGCAGCTTCGGCAGGCCAGTGAGCTGTAGGCATAACAGATGCTAAACGTTCAGAAATACCATTGTAGTAGTGGTATGAGAATACATCTACTTTTTCAGTACATCCATCCATTAATTCTTCAGTTGAGCAACTATACATAACATCGGCAATACCTGCACCAGCTTTATTGCCATCTGGTCCCACCTTTAAAGCATTACCATCAGTTGTACATGGACCAACGATTAATGTATCAGGATAGTTTTCTTTTACCCATTTGTGGAATATATCTTGGTCACGACGGAAGTGTTCAGGTTTATAGCCTTGAGGGAAACCAGTCATTTCCATCATATTAGGTTCATTAGTAAATTCTACAGCATCAATTGGATGACCGTGTTCTTTACTTAATTTGAAGATTAATTCAGCTTGGCTAGGATTCCAAGGTTCTTCAGTTGAATGTAAACCTTGGCAGTTAGCAACAGAAATTAATACTTTAGCACCAACAGCATCAGCAAAGTCTAATAATTTAATCCATTGATCTTTAGTTAAACGGTTTTGATAGCCTTCAGGTGTAACACCAGTATCTTCAAAATCATAATAAGTCTTAGTAGCCCAAGTACCTGATACACGTAACCATACTGGACCAAATTCTTTCGCAAGTTTAATTAAACGAGGGTTCTTAGTATCAATTGGATCATACCATTGCATTAATCCACCCATTTCTTCAAATCCTTTGATAGGTGGGAACATTTCAGTACCTGCGATTTGTTCAGGTGTGTATGCTTTCCAGAAAGTACCACCAGTAACTTCAGTCATTTCCACGTTGTATGACATTAAACGAGGATTAACTGTGCGTAGTTCTTTTGTACTAGCATCAAGTCTTAAAGTTTTAGCCATAAATTATACTCCTTTTATTCATGTTTTCTTCTTATATTATAATAGATAATATATAGACTAAGCAAGTAATAAAACCGGGAATTTGTGACATATAAAAAGGACTATTACTAGTCCTCTTGTAGTAGCTCTTTGCGCTTCGCATCTAATGTAAGTTCAACATACATTTTATGTGCGAAAGATATAATCGCATTACGAAGTAATTCTTTTTCTAATGTATTTGTAGTACCAATTGTTTCCATTTGCTCATTGATACCAAAGATATACTTAATCACATTCTCATACTCTAATAAGAAGTAGTTATATGCAACTTCATTAGGATAGGCTAGTGACTGTAGTTTGAAAAGTAACTTTAAATCATCCATCGATAACACTGTTTTCCCAAAGGTGATTAAGATTAAACGCATGATTTGTTCACGTGAATATTGTTTCTTTTCACACTTAGGTAATAGTCCCTGTTTCACATAGTTAGTTACCATTGATGGAGTGATATAAACATTAGGTAAATTCTCTAAATATCCATTAATATATTTAGTTACTTGTTCCAAATATAAGCCAGTATTAGGTATATCATTATATTTCGGTAAATTCAAATTTAAGATTGTTTCTGCTTCTTTATTAATAAATGTTTTCATAGTACCATCACTTTCAAAAGGATTATACCAAACTTTAAAATTATATTCAATCGGTTTTTTAAAAACTCTTGACAGAATATTACGAAACTTGTAAACTGTTAGTGCGAGGTTAGACCTCGAGGTATTTAAAGAATTAAAACTAATATAAAATGGAGGAATATATGAAAATTGTTGCAGATACTTCTACGCTTTATTCTCCTACTGAAGGAAAAACTATTGATCTAACAGTATTACCTTTAAGTGTTACAGTAAATGGCAAGACTTATACAGAATATGTAGATATTACTAGTAAAGAATTTGTTGATATAGTTCGTGCTGGTGGTGTTCCTACTTCTTCTCAACCATCGGTTGGTGGTTATATTGAAACTTTTGAAAATGCTGATGAAGATACATTAGTATTATGTATGGCTGATGGCTTATCAGGAACTTATCAAAGTGCTGTAGGTGCTAGAAATAGTGTTGCGAATAATGAGCATATACATGTTATTAACACGAGAACATTATGTGGTCCACATCGTTATATGACAAACAAAGCTCTTAAAATGAAGAGTGAAGGTGCTAGCTTTGAAGCTATTAAAGCAGAAATGGAAATGTTATGTGACAATCACATTTCATTCTTAATTCCATCTGACTTTGATTTCTTAAAGCGAGGAGGACGTTTAACTCCTATCGCAGCAACTGCTTTAGGGATGTTGAAGGTTGTACCAGTTATGACTCAAACAGAAGATGGTAAACGTCTAGAGTCATTTGGGATTAAGAGAACTCACAAGAAAGCTGTTGATGCAGTTTGCGAAAAGCTTAAAGAAATTGGTGTTAATGAAAACTATTTAATCAGTGTATCGCATGCTGACGTTAAAGAACAAGCAATAGCTACTGTAAATCAAATTAGTGAATATTTCCCTAATACTCAAATTGAATTATTAGATTTATCACCTGCCTTTATTACACAAGGTGGTCCAGGTTGTATTGCTATCCAAGCAATTAAACTATAAGAAAAAATCCTGCTTCATAATTGGGCAGGATTAGTTTTAGATAAAGGATAGGAGAACTATATGAATTTACCAGAAAAGAAGATTAAACAATTAATAGATTTAATGAATTCAGTATCATCAGCATCAATTCCTGCGTAAAAGCCAATCTTAGAAATGTTTGATATTGCGATGAATGAGAATGCTGAAGTGCATATATACTCTGCTTTTAAGAATATTGGTTTAGAACCAATTATTAATATTATCAATAATAAATAGATTAACTAAGGTATATGATGAACATATATCTTTTTTAATAAGAAAGCTATCGTAAATTTTAAATAAGAATGGTATATTTAAAGTATAAATAATCCTTTAGAGAGGTCTGATAATATGATATATAC
>JAFXJJ010000108.1 GCA_017532345.1 Erysipelotrichales bacterium | reverse complement strand
TAAGGTCACAAAAAACCAAAGACCTAAACATTTAAAAGCTATTGCTCAAAAACTTGATATTGACGCAAATAATATCTTTGTTTATTCAGCAATGACTGGTGAAGGTTTAGATAAAATTGAAGAAAGATTACGATATATTTACGAAGGGTAGCTATAAGCTATCCTTTTATTCATTTTTGGATGATATAAAACATACACTTATAATGGAGGTAAGTGTATGCAAACAAAACAAGTTATAAGTGAGATTGATTTTGATAATACGATTGTGAAACTAAATCGTTTAGAATTAGTCGATGATATTCAGTATATTCGTGATGAACTAGGAATTAGAGCAGTTGGTGCTATTTATGTAGGTGGTAACTATGAAGATAGTGAAGGAATTAGGGATTTTGAAGAATATATTGAACTTGATGTACTTGCACCTTATGACAAACTTCATGACTATAATGAATTTAAAGTTGAACTAGCAGGATATGATTATTCAATAATTAATGGTAATTTGAAACTTGTAATTGATTTAGATATTTATGGTATATATGAGGATGAAGAGTATGAGAATGTGATAGAAGCAACTGTTGAAGATAGTACTATTGATATGCCAATTCAATTTGTTGAAAAGTCTGCTGATATTGATACTAAAGGTCAAACATCAAATTCATATATGGAGTCATGTATGTGTGATAAAAACGAAGAGTATGAAACGAAGCATAAGGAATGTTTAGAACTTCATAAGGATATTATTCATCCTAATGCCTTTAATAACAACTTTCTCGATTCAAATTGTTCATTGAATATTGATACTACTAAATATCAAACAGTAGATGAACCCTATGATAATCATTATGTAAACGAAGATAATCTATCATACGAGAATAATGATGAAATAGAAGAACTATACGATATTTTAGATGAGTCGATTATATTTGATGACATATTGGATGATCAGGTATGTACTATGGATTGTATGAAATATTATATTTGCGATAACAATTCTAGTTATGAACAAATTAGTAAGAAGTATAATGTAGATATTAAGTCACTAATGAAAGCGAATAACTATAAAGTAATAGGAGATAAGAGTATTGTTGAAATACCAAATGACTAGATGGTTTGAAAATGCGTTAGTTAACTACAATATAGAAGTAGTAGGAGTTACAAAGTATTCGGATACAACCTATTTGATTAAGGGGAAGCAACAAAAGGTAGTATTACGAATTATTGATGAAGCAAAGATAGATTTAATAGAATATGTTGCTTCATTATGTTTACCATATTTTGAAACTATTATATATAATAATCGAAAGAAAGCTGTTTGTAGTTACGCCAATCAGTATTTTTATGTTACTGAATTCATATCAGAAAGAAGCCTCAGTAAATCATATTATTTGAAAAGTGTAATATATTGTATTGCAGAATTACATCGAGCTACACTTAAATATGAACATATAGAATCATCATTTTATGAGAAACTGTTAATTTCATTTGAGGAAAGTATTAAATCATTTGAAAAACAAGATGTTAATTTATTTTATAAACTACTTAATTCTCAGTTCGCATCTCCTACGTTGTGGACGTATGTATTAAATGAAACTTGTGGTAAATTATTTCTCGAACATTTCTCAAAAATCGTTAAATTATTCAGAATGGAATGTCTTAATGCTAGTAGTAGAAGAATTGTATTAAACTACGCACATTTTGATGATAATTGTTTTGAATTAGTTAATAATAAGCTAATTGGTTGTCATAAGATATTATATGATAGTCCAATTATTGATTTAATAATGTTTATTAATAATGCTTATGATGAATCAGTTTTAACTTGTATTAAAGAGTATACTAACTGCTTTTGTTTAGAGAAAGAAGAATGTATTTTATTAGTTTGTATGCTTTATAGTAGCATTAAACTAGAGTTTACAGATGATGAATATCATAATGTCTACAAGATAATTGAAATGAGTAGAAGAATCGAGTTTATTTTCGCTTTAGAGGAGATTTTAGGGATTGACTTTTCTAAATTAAATTGTTAATCTATATGTGTTAAAAGCTTTGAAGTGAAGGAGTAATTCGTATTCAATTTATAGAGAGTTCTTGGTTGGTGTAAAAGAATAGTGAAGCGAATGAAGGTAGTCATGGAGCTGATATTTTGAAATAGTAGTAGAAGTATCCGTTTTCCGCGTTAAGGATTTGAGTTGTGAGAAGTAATTCTCAAACAAAGGTGGTACCGCGAACTTTCGTCCTTTGATGAAAGTTTTTTTATTTTTATAGGAGGATAAGATGTATGAAAAAGGAACTTGCACCTAAGTATAATCATCTTGAAGTAGAAGCTGAAGATAAGTATCAAGGTTGGTTAAAGACAGGGTATTTCAATGCTGGAGATAAGACTAAATCTCCATATTCTATTGTGATTCCACCACCAAATGTAACTGGTAAACTACATTTAGGTCATGCATGGGATACTACATTACAAGATATTATTACACGCTATAAACGTATGAATAATTTTGATATGATGTGGTTAGCTGGTATGGACCATGCTGGTATTGCTACACAAGCAAAAGTTGATGCTCGTTTAAAAGAAGAAGGTATTTCTAGATACGATATTGGTAGAGAGAAGTTTTTAGAACGTGCTTGGGAATGGAAAGAAGAATATGCAGGTCATATTCGTCAACAATGGGCTAAGATGGGTCTTTCTTTAGATTATTCTAGAGAACGTTTTACATTAGATGAAGGCTTAAATAAAGCAGTTAGAAGAGTTTTCGTTCAATTATATAATGAGGGCTTAATTTACCAAGGTGAACGTATTATTAACTGGGATCCAAAAGCTAAGACAGCATTAAGTAATATTGAAGTTATCCATAAGGAAGTAGAAGGTGGTATGTATCACTTCAATTATCGTGTTGAAGAAACAGGTGATGTATTTGAAGTCGCTACTACACGTCCTGAAACGATGTTTGGTGATGTATGCGTAGTTGTTCACCCAGATGATGAACGTTTCAAACATTTAATCGGTAAGCATGCAATCAATCCAGCAAATGGTGAGAAATTACCTATTATTGCTGATGATTATATTGAAATTGGTTTTGGTACAGGTGCAATGAAATGTACTCCTGCCCATGACCCTAACGATTTCCAAATTGCTGAAAGACATAACTTACCTAAAGTAATTTGTATGAATCCAGATGGTACTATGAATGAATTAGCTGGTGAATACAATGGTATGGATCGTTTTGAATGTCGTAAAGCATTATGCGAACGTATTAAAGCTGAGGGTAATTTCGTTAAGGTAGAAAAACATATACATCAAGTTGGACACAGTGAAAGAACTGACGTTATTGTTGAACCATATTTAAGTAAACAATGGTTTGTTAAGATGGGGCCATTAGCTGAAGATGTTCTTAAAATGATGGATAACCCTGATGAAAAGATTAACTTCTATCCAGTTCGTTTTGAAAAAACATTCCGTCAATGGTTAGAAAATATTGAAGATTGGTGTATCTCTAGACAATTATGGTGGGGACATCGTATTCCAGCATATTATCATAAAGAAACTGGTGAAATCTTAGTAAGTGAAGAAGCACCAAAAGATATTGAAAATTGGAATCAAGATGAAGATGTTCTTGATACATGGTTCTCAAGTGCATTATGGCCATTCTCTACACTTGGTTGGCCAGAAAATACAGATGATTTACAAAGATACTATCCAACATCAGCTTTAGTAACTGGTTATGATATTATCTTCTTCTGGGTTGCACGTATGGAATTCCAAGCTAGACATTTTACTGGTTCTAGACCATTTAAAGATGTATTAATTCATGGTTTAATCCGTGATGAAAAAGGTCGTAAAATGTCTAAGTCTTTAGGTAATGGTGTTGACCCAATGGATGTAATTGCGAAGTATGGTGTAGATGCTCTTCGTTTCTTCTTAACAACAAACTCTACGCCAGGTCAAGATATGCGTTTCATCGAAGAAAAGGTTGAATCAAGTTGGAATTTCATTAATAAGATTTGGAATGCTTCAAGATTCGTACTTATGAATTTAGATGAAAATATGTCTAAAGATGATATTAAATTAGAAAACTTATCTATTAGTGATGAATGGATTTTAGGTAGATTAGATCAAGTAATTACTAATGTTAATGCTAATATGGAAAAATATGAGTTCGCTATTGTAGGTAATGAATTATATGGCTTCGTATGGGATGACTTCTGTTCTACATATATTGAATTATCAAAAGCTGTATTAAATGGTAGTGATGAAGTTGCTAAGAAGGCTGCTCAATCAACATTAGCATATGTTCTTGAACAAATCACTAAATTACTACATCCATTTATGCCATTTGTAACGGAAGAAATTTACGCTTCATTACCACAAAGTACTGAATTACTATGTGTTGCTAATTGGCTAACTACTACAGGTATCGCTAAGAGTGAAAGCATCAAAGCAGTTGAAGAAGTGTTATCAATGATTTCTGCCGTACGTGAAATTCGTACTACATACAACGTTAAACCTTCATTACCATTAAATATTTATGTTACTGATAAGGATGGTAATTGTTTACAATTATCTGCCTCAATCAGTGCAATCTTAAAGAAGATGGCTAATGCCGAAGTTACATCAGCTAAAGGTAATGATGAGTATGTAGCTCGTCCTATTTTAAATGGTTCTTTAGAAATTGCATTAAGTGATGTTGTTAATTTTGAAGAAGAAATCATTAAATTAGAAAAAGAAGTAGTTAAACTTCAAGGTGAAATTAAACGTTGTGAATCTATGTTAAGTAATGAGAAGTTTATTAGTAAAGCTCCTGAAGCTAAGATTAATGAAGAAAAGGAAAAATTAGCTCATTATAAATCTCAATTAGAAATCGTAAATAAACAATTAAACGATTATAAAAATAGATAGCATTAAAAGCGGAACGAAAGTTTCGCTTTTTTTTGTCCATTTTTAATAATGCTTACAATAATAAAATGTAGCGGAAACTATATTTCTGCTTCTAGAAGGAGGTAAAAGCGATGCGTGAAATGTCATACAATGAAATGCAACTAGTTTTTGGTAGAGAACCTGTAACATTAACAGGAATACTACTGTATGTTGGTGCAGCTGCAGCTATTACAGCTATCATTAAGATGTGTACAGCAGGTAAAGGCAAAGTTAAATTACCTGGTATTTCTTTGGAATGGACAAGCTAGTATAGCATAGTTAATAAATCACCTCATATAGTATAATGAGGTGATTTATTATGAAGTTTAAACTAATTGCATGCGCTATTATTTTGTCATGTACTTTTACTGTAGGATATTTCTATGTGTTTACTTCTTTTTTACGAGTACCAATAACTGTTAGCTCTGAACTTAATAAAACGATATATTATAATCAAATAGGGTGCTTTAAAAATCCTGATATGATGATGAATATTCTTGATACTAACAATATTGAATATATAACTTATGTGGATAATGAATTCACTTATTTTATTAGTGGAATTTCTAGTGATATGAAAGTAACTAAAGAAAATGAAGTACTTTTAAATTCAAAATCCATTGATAGTTTAAGTAAAGCTATTACTTTAGGAAGTAGCGGTAGTAAGCTTGAGAAATCTATACTTGAATATCTAGAATAATTATGTTTAGATATTTTGTTATTTGAAATATAGATAATGTGTTTTATCTATGTTAAAATAATAATGGAGTGTGAAGCAAATGAAACTAGATATTTTCAAGAAATTTCTACTTAGTTTTATTATATTATTAATACTTATTTTTACTATTATGTTTGGTCTTAAATCCAATCCTTTGACTAATCATTATCGATTTGTTGGATACGATTTTATAACTAGTGCTAAGTATTATTTATTTGAGAAACCTACTAAGTCTTTTACTGATACAATTGATTCTTTTTCTAACTATGAAGATACAACTCGAGAATTAGAATTGATGCAAGAATATATTGAACAAATTGCAATGATGAATGAGTTGTATAAAGAAGTTAAGAGTGAAAATGAAGAACTTAAATCTTTATTAGATATGAAAAATACAGCTACTGAATTTAATACTAGAACAGCAAATGTTATTAGTCGTGATGCTGATGGTTGGAATAACTATATTACTATTGATTTAGGTAGTGATGATAATATTAGAGAAAATCAAGCTGTAGTTTCTAGTAAAGGGTTAATTGGAAAGATTTTTATGGTTTCTAATTCAACTTCTGTAGTTAAACTAATAACTAGTGAAGATGGATTAAGTAAAGTAGCTTTAAAAATTAATCAAGCTAATGCAGTTGAAGCAATACTAGAATCATATGATGCAGAGAAGCATTATTTAATTCTAAGAGTATTAGATAATAACACTGATATTGAAATTGGATCGAATGTTGTTACATCTGCGTTAGGTGGTGTATATCCTAATGGTATTTTAGTTGGAACTGTTGAAGAAGTTAATTCGGTGAACTATATGCTAGGAAAGATTGTTTATGTTAAACCTGCTGCTGATTTTAAAGTGTTCAGTAAAGTAAATGTTATTGAAAGAAAAATGCAAGAGGTAGCAGAAGATGAGTAGTTATGTTTTCTTGCTATTAGTTGGCGTAATAATTGATACTATCTTATCAGGTATCTTTCCATATGATACTAGTTACCTGACAATGTCGGTTGTTCCTCAATTAACATTTATTATACTGATGTTACTAACTAGAAAGTGTGAATTAAAGCAAAGCTTAATATTAGCATTGATTATTGGTTTACTTCAAGATGTTTATGGTAATACAACGTTCTTTATGTATATGGCTATTAATATCGCTATGGTATTTGTTGCCTATTTCTGGACTAATAGTATTACAGATACTGTTTTTGAAAACTTTTTTTTCATCATGACGATTTTATTTTTACGAGAAATCGTGGTATTTGCAATCTTACATCTTTCGGATATGACTAGATTATCTATTATGACTTTCATTATCAAGCGTGAATTCCTAACGATATTAGTCAATGGATTGTTATTCTTTATTGCGAGAAGGCTTGTAGATATGGTTTACCAACATCTAGATGATAAAGATATTGCATTGCGTAAAAATGAGAAAATTGCTTGGATTAATATGAATTTAAAAGAAGAGAGAAGAAATTAAAGTTTCTTCTTTTTTTCTGCATTTTTCTTGATTGTTAGTACGTATGATAATACTGGGTGATACATATGGATGAACTTGAACAAATTAGAAATAGAATAAAAGAACGAAGAGATATACCACAATCACATAGTCTAAAAAGCTTTCTGTCATTATTAACTATTTCTATGTTGTTTTTAGGGTTTTATACGTATAAAAATGAGTTAATAGATTATTCAAAAATGATGAAATATTTTAAAACACTACCATCATTCATTTTGAGTCCTTTTGAGAAAACCAGTGATTTATTTAATAATACATTAGAGGTATCTTCATCATTTCCTTATAGTTCGATTGGTAATGATAATTATACTAGTAGTAATAATGAGGTTATTTCGTTATTCGAGGGGTTAGTAGTTTATGTTGGAGCTGAAGATAATATTTATAAAATAATAATTTCTTATGAAAATAATATACAAGTAGTTTTTGATAATGTTAAGGTTTCATATGTTAATTTGTATGATCGTGTGTTGAGAGATGATGTAATTGGAACTTATGAATCTTATGTGACAATAACATTCAAAGAGAATAATGAGGATATCACATTTGAAGAAGTTATTGAGAAGTATTAAAATATCGCCATTTACAGTGATATTCTTTTTAATATTGCTTTTTTCAGGAAATCTTAAAACAGGTTTGTTAGCTTTTTTGATGCTCTTTATTCATGAACTTGGTCATATTCTAATGATATTAATACTAAAGTATGAAATACGAGTTTTGAAAATCTATCCTTATGGATGTTCGATTGAACTAATGAATGGATATATACGAAACTATTTTGATGATTTATTAATTTCCAGTGCAGGTCCTCTTATGTATTTTATAGGGAATATAATAATTAATCTACTAAGTTATTATTCATTGGTTTCAGTATTGTATATTAATTATTTGCATAGTTTTAATTTAAATATCTGCATTTTTAATTGCTTGCCATTGTTACCACTTGATGGTGGAAGATGCTTAGTTGATTTAATTAGTTTAGTGACTAATGAACGAGTAGGGATAATAACAACTAGATTAATATCAATCATAATTCCGATGCTGTTTATTTTTAAATCATCTATATGGTTTAAAGTATTTTTTGTATATATAATCTATTTTAATATTTTAGAACTATTCAAGTATAATGATAGTAAAAATTATAGGAATTATATAGAAAAACAAATTAAATTTTGAGTAGATAGACATAATATAGTTGTGGTATAATAAATTAGAGGTGGTTGATTTGGCAAAGAGAATTTTCAAAGTGCTAATGATAATTAGTTTATTGATGATGACAGGATGTGCAACTGCTAAGACTAAGATTTCAACTACTGCATATCCTATTACATATTTAGTATCAAAAATTGGTGGAGACATGGTCACTGTTGAGAACATCAGTAATAGTAAAGTAATGCAACGTGCCACATTAGTAGATAATTATCAAGAAATATTAAATGATTCTATGGTTTTATTACACATTAGTGGTTTAGAGCCTTACTATGATTTATATAGTAATGAAATATCTGCGACTGGTGTAAAAGTGTTAGATTTAGGTTTATATGCTTCAATTTATGATTATAAGCGTTATACATATGTATCTAATGGTGCAACTGATGTAGTTTTAGAGAGTGACTTTTATGATAATGCATCCTTTAGTACAATCGATATGTATAGTAAAGACTGCTTCTTATGGATTGATGCAATTGCGATGACTAGTATGGCGAAAACAATTTATGAATATTTAGTTGGAGTAATGCCTGAATCAGAAGCTTATTTTAAACGTAACTACGAGAAATTAGTTGCCGATTTGGCAATCCTAGATGCTGAATATCAAGATTTACGTACTCAACGTAAAACTATAAAGCTTGTGACTATGACACCTAGCTTTAATTCATGGCAAAAGAGTTATGGAGTACAATTATATCCAGTAATTCTTTCAAAATACGGTGCATTACCTAATGAATTACAACTACAAGCTATTAAGGATCGTATCTTAGCGGATGATGTTAAGTACATTGCGAAAGAGAATAATATGGATGAAGATATGCTTGCATTGTTTGAACATCTAGCTGAAGAATTAGATTTAGAAGTAGTTGAGTTAGATAATTTAAGTGCTCTTTCTGAATTTAGTATTTCAAGTAATGAAGATTATTTGAAGGTAATGTATAAGAATTTAGAAATATTAGAATCAATCAGTGAGTAGGCAATAGCCTACTCTTTGTTAATGAGTGGAGGTAAATTATGGATAAAGTATTATTAGTTGATGGTTATTCAATGATATTTAGAGCTTATTATGCAACAGCATATGCTAATGTGATGCGTACTAGTAATGGTATCGCAACGAATGCAATCTTTGCTTTTTCTAATATGCTTACTAAAGCGATTGATTTAGTACAACCTAAATATGTTTTAGTTGCATTTGATAAAGGAAAGAAAAACTTTAGACATGAATTATTTACTGAATATAAAGGTACACGTAAGGAAACACCAGAAGATTTAGTAGTTCAGTTTCCAATTGCTCGTGAGTTCCTAACAGCTGCTGGTATCCCATATGTTGAAGTTGATGGCTATGAAGCTGATGATATTATTGGAAGTGCTACTAGAAAATACAAAAATGTGAAGTTTGATGTATTATCAAGTGATAGAGATTTACTCCAACTTATTAATGAAGATACTAATATTTTGTTAATGAAGAGTGGTATAACTGAATTGAAGCGTATGGATGAAGCTCAATTATGGGAAGATTTTAATTTAAAACCGCTACAAATAATTGATTTTAAAGGACTTAGTGGCGATGCAAGTGATAATATTCCAGGTATTGAGAAAGTAGGGGAAAAAACAGCAATTAAGTGGTTAAACCAATATCAAACGTTAGAAAATGTTCTTGAACATGCAGATGATATTGGTGGTAAGATGGGAGAAAGAGTAAAGAATAGTAAAGAGATTGCCTTATTATCAAAGCAATTAGCTACTATTTGTCTAGATGTGCCTTTACCAATATCATTAAAAGAAATTGAATATAAGCCTAGTAATGCATCATTAGTACGTTTCTATGAGAAATATGAGATGAAATCATTAGCTAAGAAAGTAACAGTAGCAGATGAAACAGAACTCGTAAATCAAAATATTGAATCGATTGAAGTATTAAGTGTATGTGACAGTGTAGTTCCAATGTATTATGATTCTACATATTCTAAATGTGTATATGTTTATGTAGATAATGCTTGTAAGGTAATGAATGAAGATAATATTGAAAATAATAGAGATTATTTTACTAAACAAAAGTTTATTACTCATGATTTAAAGGAGCAATGCCATCGTTTTGATAAGCATGGAATTGAATTATCGAAAGAATCGTTCGACTTAAAGATTGAACAGTTCTTAGTTGATCCTGCCCAAAGCAATGACTTGTCTAATATGATTAGTATGCATGAAAGTATTGAAGTATCATTACAAGATAAAGTTATGAAAGAAGCAAATACTGATGATATTAAGCAAAAATATGCGAATATTCTAGGTTATTTCTCAAATATACATAATGATTTACTTAATAAGATTAATACTTATGAAATGAATGATTTATATCGTTTAATTGAAATACCACTTACTTTTGTATTGTTTGAAATGGAGAAAGTAGGAGTTAAGGTTGAAGTTAGTGTATTAGAAGAAATTGCTGTGAAAACTAGAGATATTGTCGAAGGTCTTAGTTCTCAAATTTATTTTATGGCTGGAAAAGAATTCAATATTAATTCACCAAAACAATTAGGTACAGTTTTATTTGATGAAATGGGCTTACCATCAGGTAAGAAAAAGTCAACTAGTGTTGATGTATTAGAAGGATTAAGAGATGCTCATCCTATTATTGATTTGATTTTAGATTATCGAAAGTATCAAAAATTATTGTCTACTTATGCTGAGGGTCTACAAAAGTTTATTCAAGAAGATGGTAAGATTCATACACTTTATAATCAATGCTTAACACAAACAGGTAGATTAAGTTCTTCAGATCCAAATCTACAAAATATTAGTATTCGTAATGAAGAAACGCGAGAAATTCGTAAAGCTTTTGTACCTACAAATAATGACTATATCTTAATGTCTGCTGACTATTCACAAGTAGAATTAAGAATGTTAGCACATTCGGCTAATTGTGATGGCTTAAGACAAGCATTCATTGAGAATGAGGATGTTCATACAACTACAGCTATGAAAGTATTTAATGTAAGTAGAGAGAACGTAACTTCATTAATGAGAAGACAAGCTAAGGCTGTAAATTTTGGAATTGTATATGGAATTAGTGATTTCGGTTTAGCTTCACAATTAAATGTTACACGTAAGACTGCGCAAGAATTTATTGATAAATACTTTGAAGCTTATCCTGAAATATCAGTATATATGGATGATGTCGTAAAATTTTGCCAGGAAAATGGATATGTGAAAACAATGTTGAATCGTAGAAGATATATTCCTGAAATTAATGATAAACACTATATGATAAGGGAATCTGCTAAGCGTGCTGCAATGAATGCACCAATTCAAGGAAGTGCTGCAGATTTAATAAAAATCGCAATGATTCATGTTGCAGATGAATTGAAAAAACGTAATTTACAAAGTCGAATTATACTACAAGTACATGATGAACTTATATTAGAAGTACTACATAGTGAAGTAGAAGAAGTTAGTAAGATACTTCAAACAGGTATGGAACAAGCAATGGAATTATCTTTACCGTTAGTAGCTGAAGTATGTACTGGTAATAATTGGTTAGAAACTAAATAGGAGAAATATATGCCTGAATTACCTGAAGTTGAAACTGTCGTGAGAACATTAGAAAAACAATTATTTCAAGATGTAATAACTGCAGTAGAAGTGTTATATAATAGAATAATTGAAACTGATTTAAATATTTTTAAAAGTGAAATAGTTGGAAAACAATTTAATGAATTTAAACGTAGAGGTAAATATCTTCATTTTATCTTTTCTGATAATGATGAATTATATGTACATTTACGTATGGAAGGTAAGTTTTATATTGCTACTAGTCTCGAACAGCTTGATATGAAGCATATTCATATTGTATTTAAACTAAAGAGTAATAGATTCTTATGTTACCAAGATACACGTAAATTTGGTAGATTTTATTATGTGAAAGCTGGAGGTCATTTAAAAGAGATTGATAAACTTGGTTATGAACCATTTGATAGTGATTTGAATGGGAAAATAGTTTATGATTTGTTACGAAACTATAATAGTGATCTAAAGAGCTTTTTACTAGATCAAACACAAATATGTGGAATCGGTAACATTTATGCGAATGAGATATGTTACGAAGTGAAAAAACATCCTTTAACTCCAACTAAACGTTTAAAACGTAAAGAAGCAGATGCTTTATTAGATGCTATTAGAAGTATTTTAAGTAGAGCTATTGCAGCTGGAGGTACTACAATACGTAGTTATACTTCATCACTTAATGTTACAGGATTATTCCAACTACAAGTTAATGTACATGGAAAGAATAATGAATTATGTCCTACATGTAATGGGGTGATTGTTAAAGAGATGCTTCATCAAAGAGGTACATATTATTGTCCTAAGTGTCAAAGGAGGCCTAGAGGCATATGATAATTGGGGTTACAGGAACGATTGGTTCTGGGAAAAGTACAGTATGTTCTATTCTTAGAGAACATGGATATGAGGTTATTGATGCTGATAAGATTCATCATCAGTTAATGGAAATTGGTAATGTTATTTATACTGATGTTGTTAAACATTTTGGAGAAGAAATATTAAATGATGATAAAACAATAAATAGAGCTTATTTGCGAAGTGTTATTTTAAATGATAAAAATAAAAAAACGGAATTAGAAAATATTTCTTTTTCTCATATACTAAGCAAAATGAAGGAATTAAGTTTAAATAAAGAAACTATATTTTGGGAAGTTCCATTGTTATTTGAGGCAGGCTGGGATAAGTTCGTAGATGTTAGTATTGTCGTAGTAGCAAACGAACAATCAATCATTGAGCGAGTAATGAAACGGAGTAATTTGAGTGCTGAAGAGGTACAAAAATTTATTAATGCTCAAATGCCAGTAAATGAAAAAATAAAAAATGCAAATTATATTTTAGAAAATGATACAAATATGATAGAATTAACTAGAAAAGTATTAAATTTAGTCAAACAAATAATAGATTAATGAAAGGAGATTCGTATGGAAGTAGTTGGAAATGATTTATATATGCTTAAAGAAACTAAGTCGCTACGTTTAGAAGAAATAGAAGCTATAACTACTATGTATCAACCTTTACTTTCTTCTCGTGCAATATGCTTATATTTTTCTTTATTGAAAATGCCAATTTCAACTCAACCATACGACACTCATAGTCATTTATGTGAACGTATGAATTGTTCAATAAGTGAATTAATTGATGCAAGAAAAGAGTTGGAACATTACTTATTATTGAAATCATATGTTACTAATATGGCAAAGAGTAATGTATATATTTATGAGGTTAAACGACCACTTACTAAGATTAAGTTCTTAAAGCATGATGTATTTTCAAGGATATTAGTTAATAAGGTTGGAAATGATTATATTGAGCGTATATCTAAGGATATTCATGAGTTAAAGGATTATAGTAATTACACTGAAATTACTGAATTAATGAATATTTCTTTAGAAAGTTGGACAGATTTTAAAGAAGAAGAGTTTCAAGCTATTATTAGTAGTATTCCTGAAAAGAAACGTACAGATGTATACCAAGTGTTTGATATTATTAGTTATCTTAAACGACATGATGCTAATGAGTTTCAATTTAAATGGAGTAAGTGGGATAAGAAGTGTATTGATAGAATAAATGAACTAGGTCAATACTTTAAATTAACTAATGAACAAATGATAATTGCGCTTAATGGTGCTTATAGTGTCAAGACGTATGGAATAGATTTTTCTAAATTAGAAGATTTATGTAGAATGTATTCAACTGTTGAGTTTAAGACAGATATTAATGATGATCCATTGAAATATGCTCTTTCGATTCACCCTCGTAAAATACTTACAGATGGGGAAAAGAATGATATTTTGGTTATTAAAGAGAAATACGCTAGTATAGTATCAAATGAAACAATTAATAATGCAATTTCTTCTTGTATCTCAAATACGAGAGAGCATCATATTGTTTTAAATTATATTTCAAAAGTAATAGATGGAATTATTAATGAGAAAAATAAGAAGGTTACTTCTAAACCTAGTACTTCGGGTAAACGTAGAAGAGTAGAAGAAATTCCAGTTTATAGTGAGCCTATAATTAATGAAACGATTGATGAAAATCAAATCAAAGCAAATTTAGAATTACTCAAGAGAATGAAGGGATAGGTGATAAATATGGATAATATTAAAGTTGATATTCCTAATACTTTTAATCCTGAAGAATACAATAAAAGGGAGCTTGAACAACTTAAGAAAAGTTCTTATTTATCAAAGTATCTAAATGATAATGGCATTACTTGGGATGATGTATCTAAAAATGTAGTTTTATTTAAAAGTATGCTTGTTCAAGTGGAAGAGTGTCGTAAGTGTAAAGGATTAAGTGATTGTGTTAAATCTCATAAGGGATATGTAGAACTAATTGAGAAGAATGGCATTTGTGACATATACTTAAAACCATGTAAATATTTATTAGAGAATAATAAACATAATGAAATGTTAGATCTTTATGTTTACGGAAGATTCAATGATAATCTATTAAATTTAAATCTTAGTAATATGGAATTGTTTAAGGAAGATTATCAATATATGAATGCTTGGAATCAAATTGTACAGTATGCACCTAATATTGATAATGAAAACGGGGTATACTTATATGGAAGTCCTGGAGTAGGAAAAACGTTCTTAATGGTCGCATTATGTAATACTCTTGTTGCTGCTAATAAGACAGTCGCATTTGTAAATGTACCAGAGTTTATTAGTGATAATAAGAATCATATCGATAAAAATGAAATGGATGTAATTAAGAATGCTGATTTTGTGGTATTTGATGATATTGGACAAGAGAGCGTTACTAATGTTACTCGTGATGAAATTCTATTTCCATTACTAAATGCAAGAATGCAAAATAATAAAGCGACATGTTTTACTAGTAATTTAAGCTTTGACTTGTTATACAATCATTTTGTATATTCTCAATATGGGGATAAAGAGGATATTAAAGCATTAAGAGTAATGGAAAGAATTAAAGCGTTAAGTAAAGAAGTAGAATTAAGCGGAAAAAGTAGAAGATAAAAGCGTTTACAGGTAAAAAATTAATTAAAATTAGTAGAATAATAACGAAGAAAATGTTATTATATTAGCGTTTGAAAGGCGATGATGATATGGTAAAGAAAATTGGTGTTTTAACTTCTGGTGGAGATTCTCCTGGAATGAATGCTGCAATTAGAGCAGTAGTACGTTCAGCACAATCATATGGAATTACTGTTTATGGTATTTATGATGGATATCGTGGATTAGTAGAAAACCGTATGTTTGAAATGGGACGTTATTCTGTTAGTGAAACATTAGGTAAAGGTGGCACTATTTTAGGATCAGCACGTTTGCCTGAATTCAAACAAAAAGAAGTTCGTGAAAAAGCTGTTGAAAACTTAAAAGCTGAAGGTATTGAAGCTTTAGTTGTTATTGGTGGAGACGGTAGTTATCGTGGTGCATTAGAATTAACTCGTATGGGTATTAACTGCATTGGATTACCAGGAACTATTGATAATGATATTGCGTCTACAGAATTTACAATTGGATTTATAACTGCACTTAATACTATTGTTGATGCAGTCGATAAATTACGTGATACATCAAGTTCTCATAAGCGTTGTAGTGTTGTTGAGGTTATGGGAAATCGCTGTGGTGATTTAGCAATTTGGGCTGGTATTTGTACTGGTGCAGAAATTGTTGTAACTCCGCAAACAGGATTTGATGAAGATGATGTTATTAATCAGCTTAATTATTTCCATGATGTTAGAAAGAAAAATCATGCAATTGTAATTATCAGTGAAAAGATGACTGATGTTGAAGCTTTCGCTAAAAAGATTTCGAAATATACTGGCTTTGATGGACGTGCTACTGTATTAGGACATGTTCAACGCGGTGGAGGGCCAAGTCCTTTTGACCGTGTCTTAGCTTCTAGATTAGCAGATAGAGCTGTACAACTGTTAAATGATAACATTGGTGGTCAATGTGTTGGGATGATTGACAATAAGGTTGTTAATATTCCATTTGAAGAAGCATTAGATAAACCAAGAAGCTCAAGAAAAGAACTTTATTCTTTATTCGAAAGATTAGTATAAATTTTAAGGAGATTTTAGGGAATTATGGTTAATAGAAAAACAAAAATCATATGTACGTTAGGGCCTGCATCAAATACACCTGAAATGCTAGGAAAAATGATTGATGCTGGAATGGATGTTGCTAGATTAAACTTTTCTCATGCTACGCATGAAGAACATCTTGCACGTATTGAAATGTTAAGAAAAGTTGTTAAAGAAAAAGATGCTAATGTAGGTATCTTACTTGATACAAAGGGTCCAGAAATTCGTTGTGGATTAATGGAAAATGATTGTGTTCATTTTAATGAAGGCGATATTGTTAGGGTAGTAAGAGATGAAGTATTAGGAAATCATGAACGTTTCCAAATCATCGTACCTGAATTATTTGATGACGTTAAGCCAGATCAATATTTATTAATTGATGACGGTAAAATGCGCTTGACTATTTTAGAAGTAAATGACGGTGAATTAGTTTGTAAGGTTGAAAATCCAGGACCTATCAAATCACGTAAAGGTGTTAACGTACCTAACGTTAAACTATCTATGCCTTTCTTAAGTGCAAAAGATGAAGCTGATATTCGTTTCGCTTGTAAACATGATTTAGATTATATTGCTGCAAGTTTTACTCGTCGTGCTGAGGACGTTAGAGCTATTCGTAGAATTCTTGAAGAAGAAGGTAAGAAATCTATTCAAATTATTGCGAAAATTGAAAACCAAGAAGGTTATGATAACTTAAATGAAATTTTAGATGTTGCTGATGGTATTATGGTTGCTCGTGGAGACTTAGGAGTAGAAGTATCTATTGCTTTAGTTCCAATTTACCAAAAGAATATCATTCGTATTTGTAATGAACGTGGTAAGTTTGTTATTACTGCAACACATATGCTTGAAAGTATGCAACAAAATCCTCGTCCAACACGTGCAGAAGCTAGTGACGTTGCCAATGCTGTAATTGATGGTAGCGATGCTATTATGTTAAGTGGTGAATCTGCTGCTGGTAATTATCCAGTTGAAGCCATTTTAACGATGAATTTAATTGCTACAACAATTGAAGATGAAGTTTATCCTTATGAAGAAAAATTCAATAAAGCAGTTAAATCAGCTGAAAATACTAAGATGGATTCTGTAGCTTTATCAGTTGCTGAAACAGCATTAAATCTTGATGTAGCTGGTATTGTTGCATTTACTGATTCTGGTACTACTGCTAAACGTGTAGCTAAGTTCCGTCCTAAAGCACCTATTATTGCTGTTACTCCATTAGAAGATACAAAGCGTAAATTAAGTGCTGTATGGGGTCTAAATCCTACTGTCGATACTACAGTTATGACATTAGATACAATGGATGAAAAAGCTATTAATGCTGCTAAAGCATTTGGTATTGATGCTGGAGAAACAATTATCGTTGTAGTTGGTTATCCAAGTGCATCTGGTAAGACTAATACACTTCGTATTATTGAAGTTGAATAGATTAACTATAAACTTTGGTTGTTGTTATACTTCTAGTATCATATAACCAAAGTTTTTCTTTATGTTAGGGGGTAATAATATGCCAATTAGTGGAGTTAATCAACCTCTTGTAATTCAAATAGATGAAAATCTAAGATTGAGAAGATATGATGGTAATCATGAGTTTGCTTTTGAATGGTATCAAGATATTGAAACTATCAAGCTAGTAGATGGTGTAGAAGAACCTTATAGTATTGAGCAATTATTTCGTATGTATAGCTACTTAAATGATCATGGAGAGCTTTATTTCATTGAATTTTGTGATTCTGGTAAATATTTTCCTATTGGAGATGTAACGTTTTGGAAAGATGATTTACCAATTGTTATTGGTGATTCGCGATTCAGAGGAAAAGGAATAGGAAAAAAGGTTGTAGCTACATTAATTGATAGAGGTAAAGAATTAGGCTATAGTGAATTATATGTAGGTGAGATTTATAGTTACAATATAGGGTCTATTAAACTATTTGAAAGCTTAGGATTTAAACCATACAAAAATACAGAAAAAGGAAAAAGTTATAAATTAGTTTTAAAAGATATAAAAATTTAAATAAATTAAGCATTTAATAACTGCTAGAGTGAATTAGATGCTTTTTTTTATGAAATGTATTATAATAAAGAAAATAAAGTTGGTGGTATAATGTTTGACCTATATATTGGAGGAATGTTTCTCCTAGGTATGTTAATAGGTGGCCTTTTTGGTGTTGGTATTTTATATTCAATGTACTATTTTTATAATAAGACAAATGGAAAGAGTAAATCTAAATTATTTGCTCAGCTCGATGAAATAATTGAAAGTGAGGAGAAGAATGATGAGTAAGATTTTCTGTTTAGGTGAGTTGCTAGTTGATATGGTAGGAACTGACAAGAAAGATTTAAAAGAAGGTAAGGTATTTGAAAAAAATGCTGGTGGAGCTCCTGCTAATGTATGCGCAGCAGCATCTATGTTAGGCGCTGAGACATATTTTATGGGGCAAGTTGGCGATGATAATTTTGGTGAATATTTAATAGATAAATTAAAAGCACTAAATGTTGATACTTCAATGATTACTAGAGGAGGAAACACATCAATGGCTTTTGTGAGTGTTGATGAGAATGGTGAACGTGATTTCACATTCCTACGCGATAGTGATGAGAAATATGATTTTAGAAATATTAAAACTAATATGGTTCGTAAGGAAGATATTATACATTTTGGTAGTGCTACAGGACTATTAGAGGGAAATTTAAAGAAGACTTATATCAATTTCTTCTATTTTGCGCAAGAAAATAAAACATTCTGTTCATTCGATCCTAATTATCGAGATACTTTACTACCTGAAAATAATTTAAGTCGCTATAAAAGAGAATGTACTACGTTTATTAAAAAATGTGATTTAGTAAAAATGAGTGAAGATGAATTGTTTATTCTTACTGATACTAGAGATGTTATTGAAGGTGCTAGAATCTTAAATGATATAGGTGCACGTGTTGTAGTTATCACTATGGGGAAGAATGGAAGCTATCTATCAATGAAAAATCAAGCAGAAATTATCCCAACAATTCCTATTAAGCAAGTAGATGCAACAGGTGCTGGTGATGCCTTTATGGGTGGAGTTCTATACCAATTATCTCAAATGGAAGATATTAAAAAGTTACCATTCGAAAAATGGAAAGAAATAATTAGATTTGCTAATGTAGTAGGTGGTTTAACGACAACTAAATATGGTGCAATGGAGGGGATTCCTACACTAGAAGAAGTCAATGCATTATTAAATAAATAAGAGGAAGATAATTACTCTTTTTCTATGAAAACGCTTTATTAATTATTATGATTTGGTATAATATAAAGAGTGAGGTGGATTATATGAAAAAATATATTGGTGTAGATATGGGTGGTACTAATGTACGTGCTGCTTTAGTTCTTGAAAATGGTGAAATTATTAAGATTAATAAAATTAAAACAGAAGCTCAAAATGGGCCTGATTCTGTAATTGAACGTGTTATTTCACTTATTAAAGATACTAAAGGTGAAGATACAATTGAAGGAATTGGTATTGGATTCCCTGGTCCAATTGACACAATTAATAATGTTCCTATGATGTCAACTAACATTCCAGGTTTAGATCACTATCCAATTGGTAAAAAATTAGAAGAAGCGTTTGGTGTGCCTGTATATTTAGATAATGACGCAAATGTTGCTGGTTTAGCTGAAGCTTTAGTTGGTTCAGGTAAAGGATTACCTAGTATTTTCTATGTAACTATTTCTACTGGTATTGGTGGTGTTTTAGTAGTTGATGGTAAATGCGTTAGTGGAAAACATGGTTATGCCGGAGAAATTGCTAATATCATTATTGATAGAAATAGAGAAAAGATTAATCATTTAAATATTGGTGCAGTTGAAAATGAAGCAAGTGGTACAGCTGTAACTAGAAAAGGACAAGCTGTATTTGGTGATGAAATTAAACATGCTGGTAATGTATTTGATTTAGCGTTACAAGGTAATGAAAAGGCTGTTGAAATAGTAGATAATATGGCATATGACCTAGCTGTGATGTTTAGTGTAATTTCGCATATTTGTGAACCACACGCTTTTGTTTTAGGTGGTGGCGTTATGGCTAGTAAAGATGTTTTCTTAGGTAAAGTAATTGAAAACTTCAATAATTTAGTTCATGAACCTATGCGTGATGTCGATTTCTTAGAAGCTAAACTTGAAGAACCTGGTTTAGTTGGTGCTGCTATGTTACCAATCTCAAGAGCAAAATAAGGAGTATAGTTATGAATGAATTATTAAAAGAATATGCGAAGTTAGCTATACGTGTTGGTGCTAACGTACAAAAAGGCAAATTACTAGTAATTAATTGTCCTGCATCATGCTATGAATTCGCTAGATTACTAGTTGAAGAAGCTTATTTAGCAGGAGCAAAGTCAGTTGATGTAAATTTTTCTGATGATGGTGTTAGTCATAGTCATTATAAATATGGAGATATTGAAGAACTTAAAAAGGTACAAAATTGGCAAATTGAACGTTTAAAACATTATGTAGATGAAGAAATTATTATGTTAGCAGTTTCTGCACCTACACCTGGTTTAATGGCTGATATTGATCCTAAAAAGATGCAAGAAGTTAGTATTGCCTCAAGTATGCAAACAATGTTCTTTAGAGAATATCAAGGAAGTCCAAAATGTCAATGGAGTATTGTTGCTATGCCAACAATTCCATGGGCAAAGAAAGTGTTCCCTAATGAAAGTGATGAAGTCGCTTATAATAAGTTATTAGAAGCTATTTTAAGTGCTTCAAGAGTTAAGGCAGATCAAGATAGTGTAGAAGCATGGAATGCACATGTAGATTCAATTAGTAAACATAATGAAATTCTAAACAAATTTAATTTTAAAACATTACATTTTAAGAATGCAAAAGGAACTGATTTGCATGTTGGATTAGTTGAAAATCATATTTGGTGTGGTGGCGATGAAGTTAGCTCAGAGGGTGTACATTTCAATCCTAACATTCCTACTGAAGAGACTTTCACTTGCCCAGATAAATATCGTGTAGATGGTGTAGTATATGCAACTAAGCCACTAAATTATGCTGGTAATTTAATTGATGGATTCCATTTACGTTTTGAGAATGGTAAAGTAGTTGAATATGCAGCTGAGAATGCGAATGAAGCATTAAAGAGTCTAATTGAATATGATGAAGGTTCATGTTACTTAGGTGAAGTAGCTTTAGTAGAGCATGATTCTCCTATTTCTCAAAGTGGTATATTATTTATGAACACATTATTTGATGAAAATGCATCTTGTCACTTAGCACTTGGAAGATGTTATACAATTAATATTAAAGACGGAAATGGTAAGTCAAAAGAAGAATTAGAAGCATTACATTGTAATCACTCAATGACTCACGTTGATTTTATGTTTGGATCTGAAGATATGGAAGTTATTGGTGAAACTTATAATGGTGAAATGATTCCAATTATGAAGAATGGCAATTTCTGTATTGATTAATTTTAAAGGAAGCATATGCTTCCTTTTCTATCATTTATATGGTTAAATACAACGATAGAAGTATTGAGGTGTTTTATGAAGAATTATGCAAGAGTAATGAATGTTGATTTAAGTAGATATCAAAGAGTTATTGTACTTAGTGATATTCATGGTGATAATGATGGCTTTAAAGCTACATTATCTAAATTAAAGTTTACTAATCATGATGCATTAGTAATCGTTGGAGATATATTAGAAAAGGGGCATCAATCACTCGAATTATTAAATAACATCATGGAGTTGTATAAACAGGGGAATATATACATGGTGTTAGGTAATAATGACACTTTTTTCAGTGAATGGTTTAATGATGAAGTTACTGATCAAGATATCTTAGGTTATATGAATTCTAGAGATACCAGCGTATTAATTGAAATGGCTAATGAATTAAATTTAGAGTATAAAACTATTGAACAGATTATCGAATTCAAGAATAGAATTAAAGAAGTATATATTAATCAAATAGAGTTCCTTGATAAATTGCCACATATTATTGATAGTAATATTGCTACCTTTGTACATGCAGGTCTTAAACCAGGAAATTTAAATAACCAAGAAATTGATTATTGTTTAACTGCTTGGGAATTTGGAAATAAAACGAATAAATTTGATAAGCTAGTCGTTGTTGGACATTGGCCTACTAGTAATTACTGTGATGGTATTATTAGTATCATGCCATATTACAATAAGTTAAGTAACGTAATTAGCATTGATGGTGGAAATAGCATGAAAAGCTGGCGGCAAATTAATTACTTGATATTTGATAAAAAGGGAAATTATGTTGTTGATGCTTATGATGCGTTACCAAAAATCCGAATTTTAGAGAAACAAGTTGAATCAAAGAACCCCGTATCGCTTATTTTCCCAAAGACAAAACTAAATGTTCTTAATGAAAAAGGTGATATATGTGAGTGTTATTTTCCTGCTACCGATAGAACAATCGAAATAAACAAGAATACTATATATACATATAAGAATGAAATATATTGTTCAGACTTTACAACTTATAATCTACCAACTGAGATTGGTGATATTGTATCATTTTGTAAAGAGTTAGATAATGGTATTCTAATTAAACGAAATGGGATAGTTGGAAAGTATTATGGAAAATATGAATTTATAGAATAACTATTAATAGTCTAATATTTCTTAAAGTAATAATTTTACAGTATCCTACAAAAGAAATTGTTTTATCAGAATTTGTTTTAATTAATAAATGGAAATATAGGTGACAATTTGTTAACTTAGGGTACTAATTATTCTTAGTTGTTTTGAAGAAATACTAAAAAAGTAAATTAATCGTTTTTAAATTATGAAAAAGAGTGCTTTTTTTTAATTAATGATGTAAAATGTAATAAAGTGAGATGAGGTATTATTATGAACAATGAGTACAATGAATTAATTGAAGAACGTGATTTAGATCAAGATATTAAATTACGTCAAGAATTGATTGAGAAAGCAAAGGAACTACAAGCATCTGAAGATAAAAATGTTTATTCAGAATTAGCTAAAATTCAAAAGGAATGGCGTAGAATTCCTAATTATGATTCAGCAATGGATGCTAAATTAAATGAAGAATTTGAAGCTGTTGTAGATACTATTTATGCAAAACGTAAATGGGAATATCAAGGTAATGAAACTATTAAGAGAGATTTAATTGACCAAGTTAAGGGGCTAGTAAATCCTGATAATTGGTCAAAAGCGACTTCTGAAATTGAAGAACTTATGAATAAATGGCGTGAAACAGGTTCAGCAGGTAAAGATACTGATGATAACTTGTGGAACGAATTCAATGAAGCACGTCAAGAATTCTTCAACAATAAACATCAATATTGGGAAGATTTACAAGCTAAGTTTGATAATGCTCGTGAAGTAAAAACTGAATTAATCGAAAAGGCTAAATCTTATGTTGATAGTCAAGATTGGTCTAATACTAGTGCTGTATTCAAAGATTTATTAGATCAATGGAAGGCAGTAGGTAATGCAGGTAAAGAATTTGAAGAAAAACTTTGGAGTGAATTTGATGAGGTACGTCAACAATTCTACGCTAAGCGAAATGAATATTATGATGAACTTCATGAAAAACAAGGAGTAAATGCTACTTCTAAAAAGGAATTAGTTGATAAGGCTAAAGAAATAGTTGGCACTAAAGAATTTACTAAAGAGAATACTCAATTAATGAAGGATTTGAGCGCTAAGTGGAGAACTATTGGTTCAAGTGGTAAAGATGAAAATGGTCTATGGGCTGAATTTAGAGCTACAATGGACGAATACTTCAATGGCTTAACTGAATACAATAATAAACGTCATTCTGAATGGTTACAAAGAATGCAAGAAACTAAATCTCGTAAACAAGATATGATTATGAATCAAAAACGTCAAATTAAGCGTCTACAAGATGAAATTGCTACTATGTATAGCCAACGTGAAATTGATGAAACTAATGATTTAATTGAAGAAAAGAAAGAGTTTATTGAACAATTAGAAAAAGAAATTGCTGATATTGAAGCTAAATTAAATAAGCAATAATATTTAGTTGATTTTTCTATTGAATTTAAATTGTTTATTAATTAAATTTAGGTTGACAAACTAAGAAAATAAGCGTAAATTTAATTTGTACAGTGATTAGGACAACAAATATTATGAGTTGATGTAGAGAGTTATTCGGTTGGTGAAAGAGTAACAACATAGTAATATTTTACTACCTATGAGTATTTTCTTGTAATGAGAAACGTATAACTGCGTTAAAGTGTAATTGAGTGTCCATTTAAGATAATAAATGGGAAATAAGGTGGTACCGCGAGACTCTCGTCCTTAGTGATGAGGGTCTTTTTTAATACTATAAGGAGGAGAAAGAATATGATTAATGTAAAAGAAAATGAACAATTAAGTATTTTAAATCACTCATGTGCTCATATGATGGCACAAGCTATTAAACGTTTATATCCAAATACATTATTCTGGGTAGGACCAGTAATCAGCGAAGGTTTCTATTACGATATGGACTTACAAGGTGAAGTTATTCGTGAAGAAGATTTAGAAAAAATCGAAAAAGAAATGAAGAAAATCGCTAAAGATGGTAAACGTATTTCTCGTGAAGAATTAACTAGAGAACAAGCTTTAGAAATGTTTGCAAATGATCCATATAAGATTGATTTAATTGAAAATATGGAAGATAGCACTACAATCACATGTTACCGTCAAGGTGAATTTGTTGACTTATGTCGTGGACCTCATGTAGAAACAGTTAAATTATTAAAGAACTTTAAGTTATTAAAAGTTAATGGTGCTTACTATAAAGGTGATAGTAAGAATAAAATGTTAACTCGTGTATATGGTATTTGTTTTGAAAATGAAGAAGATTTAAAACAACATTTATACGAATTAGAAGAAGCTAAAAAACGTGATCATAAAAAGATTGGTAGAGAAATGGGATTATTTATGATGAGTGAATATGGTCCTGGATTCCCATTCTTCTTACCAAACGGAATGATTTTACGTAATACTTTAGAAAACTTCTGGTATGAAGAACATACTAAAGAAAATTATCTATTTATTAAAACTCCAATTATGTTGAATCAAACTCTTTGGGAAACAAGTGGACACTGGTATAATTACCGTGAAAATATGTATACTTCAACTATTGATGAACAATTATTTGCTGTTAAACCTATGAACTGTCCAGGTGCATTATTAGTTTATAAGAATGAATTACATTCATACAGAGATTTCCCAATGCGTGTTGGTGAATTAGGACAAGTTCATCGTCATGAAGCAAGTGGTGCTTTAAATGGTTTATTCCGTGTTCGTACATTTACTCAAGATGATGCTCATATTTTCATGACTGAAGATCAAATCGAAAGTGAAGTAGTACAATTAATCGCATTCATTGACCGTGTATATTCTATCTTTGGATTATCTTATGATATTGAATTATCTACTCGTCCAGAAGAAAAATACATTGGTTCAATTGATGTATGGAATAAAGCTGAAGCTGCATTAGAAGCTGCTTGTCATGCTGCAGGTAAGGAATGTAAAGTAAATCCAGGTGATGGTGCATTCTATGGTCCTAAATTAGACTTCCATATTAAAGATTCATTAGGACGTGTATGGCAATGTGGTACAATTCAATTAGATATGAACTTACCAGAGCGTTTTGACTTAACATATGTTGATAAAGATGGTAGTAAAAAACGTCCAGTTATGTTACACCGTGTAATTTATGGTTCAATTGAACGTTTCATTGGTATCTTAATTGAACACTTTGCTGGTCAATTCCCATTATGGTTAGCTCCAAGACAAGTTGTTGTTATTCCTGTAAACTCAGAAGTACATGGGGAATATGCGCATAAAGTAAATGAAGCATTATTAGCTGCTGGTATTCGTTCTGAAGTAGATGATCGTAACGAAAAATTAGGATATCGTGTACGTGAAGCTCAAATGAAGAAGATTAATTATCAATTAGTTGTTGGTGATAATGATATGAACGGTAATAGTGTAACTGTAAGAAAACACGGTTCTCAAGAATCTGTTCAAATGTCATTAGAAGATTATGTAACAATGGTTACTGAAGAAGTAAAAACAAAGAAATTATTTAAATAATTTGTGAAATTGACTTGAATTCTAATAAATACCAGTATATGATTTGTATGCTGGTATTCTTTTTATTTAAAGGAGAATGCAAATGAAAAAAATATTTAAAGCTTTATTAGTTTTATTATTAATCAGTGGATGTGCAAGTCAGAATAGTGAAGGCGAAGCTAATAATGATGTGTCATCCAATGATGTGGTAGTAGAAGGGTATAATATATTAGTACCTTCTGGAGCTCCAGCACTAGCTGTTGTAAATGATATTGTAAATAGTGAAATAAACACATATACAATTACTAGTGGTGCAGATTTATTAACTACAGAATTGGCTAAATCTGATAGTGAATATGATATTATTGTTGCACCAATCAATGCTGGATCAAAATTAATCAGTTTAGGAAAAAGTGAATATAAGCTTGCAAGTGTACTTACTTGGGGAAACTTATATTTAGTTGGAACAGAAGATGCTAGTGAAACTGATGCTATTAGTGCATTTGGTGAAGCAGCAGTTCCTGGTATGGTGTTCAAGAACCTACATTCTAAATTAAATATGTCTAATGAAGTTACTTATTACTCAGCTGTTACTGAAGCTCAAGCAGCGTTATTAGGTGGTAAAACTAAGTTAGCGTTATTAGCTGAACCTGCTGTAACTGCTACTATTGCTAAGGCTAAGCAAAGTGGTATAAATTTAGCTGTGAAGAAGGATCTACAAAAACTATGGGAAGAGGCTTATGGTTCTTATGGATATCCTCAAGCTGCTATCTTCGTCAAGAATTCAGTTTATGAAGCTAATCCAGCAAGCGTTAATCACTATTTAGATACAATTTCTAAATACATTAGTGATGCTGATATGACTTTATTTGAAGCTTCTGTAGATGCTAAGTTGGAAGAGATTGGTGTACCAAGTGCTAAAGTTGCTGTTAACTCATATGAAAGACAAAATATTGAGTATAAAAAAGCTATTGATGTGAAAGAAAATATTGATAACTTCCTTGAAGTTTTTAATATTAATCTATCAGAAGAGGGTTACATTAAATAAAATCTGTAAAAAAGAGGATAAATATTACTTTATCTTCTTTTTCTTTTATTAGTTTTGAGGTATAATATAGGTTGTGATTAAGGTGGTATTATATGAAAAAAGAAACATGGATATCATTGATAATATTGCTTATAACATGGTCGTTATTAGCAGCATATATCGATAATGATATTTTTCTTCCAACGGTAAGTTCAGTAGTATTACGTATTATCAATGAAATGGGGCAAGGTAGTTTCTATATTACTTTATTAACTACTTTATTACGTACAACTGTTTCGTTTGGAGTATCGTTTTTATTAGGTGTTTCTTTAGGTATACTTTCAGGTATGTATAAACTACTTTATCGCTTTTTAAGTCCTATTGTTGTAGTGCTTAAAACAATCCCAAATATTTCATATATGTTTCTATTATTACTTTGGGTTAGTAAAGTTAGTACAGCAGTATATTACATAGGATTTTTTATTGTATTCCCTTTATTCTTTGATAGCGCATATAACGCAGTTAATCAGATGGATAGGGATCTTAAAGATGTCATATTATTGTATGATGAATCTTTCTCTACTAAACTTACGAAGATATACATTCCAGAATGTATGCATGCGATAAAAGGGGTAATGATTTCATGCATTTCATTAAGCTTTAAGGTATGTATCATGAGTGAAGTTTTAGGGTTTGTGAAAATTGGCATAGGGAGAGAGATGTATTTTGACAAAGCAAACCTTGATTTAACAGGTGTCTTTGCTTGGACAATTATTGTTATATTGCTAGTTTTTTTACTAGAACAGGTTGTTAATCTAATTTTTAAAAAGTTTGAGAATTAACAAACATCTTTGTGAAAAACATAAAAAAATAAACAATATTTAATGATAGCGCTTGCAAAATACATTAAATCATATGATAATAGATATATAAGCGTAAGAGGATACGCAGGAGGTAAAAGATGAATAAACTAAGTGCTAGTGCAATTTCTACAATCGATGAAATTGTAAAGAAGCATCAAGGTAAACGTGGACCTGTAAAATTGATGCTTCATGAAGTGCAACACGAATTAGGATATATTCCATTTGAAGCTATGGAAAAAATTGCAGAAGGTTCAAATGTTTCTGTTGCTGAAGTTTATGGTGTAGTAACATTCTATACACAATTTACTACTCAACCAAAAGGTAAACATGTTATTAATGTATGCTTAGGAACAGCTTGTTATGTAAAAGGTGCACAAGAAATTCTTGACAAGATTTGCGAAAAACTTAATTGTAAAGTTAATGAAACAAGTGCTGATGGAGAATTCTCAATTGATGCTACTAGATGTTTAGGTGCATGTGGATTAGCTCCAGTTGTAGTAGTTGATGGTACAGTTCATGGCTCATTAACAGTTGATATGATCGATGATATTTTAGTTTCAGCTAAGGCGTAGTATTATGAAAATTAAAGAATTATATTCATTACTACAAGGTCAAGAAGGAATTAACTTAGAATTAAGAGAAGATGTAGATTACTCTTATGTGTTTGCTGGCGATTTAATGAGTGATGTATTAGCTAAAGTAAACGATTCTGGTTCTAAGATGATTCTATTAACTGGACTTGCAAATGCACAATCGCTAAGAACAGCAGAAATGCTTGATATTAGTGTTGTTGTTTTAGTAAGAGGAAAGACTTTCCGCGAGGAAGATCTAGAAGTAGCTAAAGAAGCTAATATAACTTGTTTTACTACAGATATGTTAATGTTTGAAGCTTGCGGTGTTTTATATTCAAATGGATTGAACGGTGTACCTGATGACATTAATTGATAAGTATAATGTCGTAGCAGATAGTTTCACAACTGCTGGAAAAATTTCTAGTAAAATTAAAGATATATTGAAACAATTGGGTGTTCCATCTGATAAATTAAGAAAGATATCAGTTGCTTGTTATGAAGCTGAAATAAATATGATAATCCACTCCGATGGTGGTGATATTTCATTATTTATCGATGATGAAAATGGCATGGTCTATTTACATTTTGATGATGTAGGACCAGGCATCCCTGATATTGAACAGGCAATGGTACCTGGTTGGTCAACAGCGTCTGAAAAGGCTAGAGAATTTGGTTTTGGTGCTGGTATGGGACTTGTCAATATAAAACGAGTTTCAGATAACTTTGATATTACTTCCAGTAGTGAAGGAACACATTTAAAGGTAGGATTTCAATTATGAATATAGAATCTTATAATCCACTTGCTTGTGAACATTGCATGAAGTGCATGAAAGCTTGTCCAATGGATGCATTACATTATGTTAATGATTTACCGTTAATTCGTAAGGATAAATGCATTGATTGTGGTAAATGCTTACATGTATGTCCTAATAATGGGTTTACTATTGTATCATCGAAATTAGAATTTAATAAGAATTATAAATACACTTGTGTATTAATACCAGTTAGTTTTTATACACAATTTTCTGATACGATTCAAATGCGTAAAATGGAACATGCTTTCCATGTTTTAGGGTTTGATGAGGTAGTTGATTTGAGTTTATATAACTCAGCAATTATGAATAATGCAGTACCTTTTATTAAGAAATACAAAAATAATTATTTATTATCTTCACATTGTCCATCAATTACTAAGATGATTTACCATAAATATCCTGGATTAGTTCCATACTTAATTCCTATGGAATATCCTTCAGAATTAGCTGCTCGTATGAAGCGAAAAGCTATAATGGAAGAAACGGGATTAAAGAAAGAAGAAATCGGTATATTCTTATTGTGTGAATGTGCAGCTAAACTTGATTTAGCAAAATATCCAAATGGAAATATGGAATATGAAGTGGATCATGCGATTGCAGTAAATTCGATAAGTGCCATTTTAAGAAAAACAATGCGCGAAGTTGATGGTAGTGCAGAAGAAATTGAATTATCTAAAATTGGATTACTATATGACGTTAAAGATGGTGTTCAACGTATGATGGAAGATTATACAATCATCAATGTTGACAGTATCGATAAAGCGACTGATGTTTTAGAATTAGTTGAATTTGAAAGACTACAAAGTTCTAAATACATTTCGATGTCAGCTTGTTCAAATGGTTGTGTTGGAGGAGGTCTTTTATGGACTAATCCATTTGAAAATCGTATTCAACTAGAAGAAATTTATAAAGATGCTTCTGATAAAGTGTTAGATTTAAGTTTCGAAGAAGTAGTACGAGATATTAAACCGATGGATGAGCAAGATTTACGAAAAATGAAGGAAAAAATGGATTGGTTCCTTCGTGTCAAAGAAATTAGAGAAAAGCTACCTGGATTTGACTGTGGTGCATGTGGTTTTCCTAACTGCTTACATATGGCAGAGGAAATCGCGAAAGGACATAATCAGATTGAGGATTGTCGAATCAAGGCAAAGAAGGAGTAGGTTATATGACAGTAAATGAATTATCTAAATTAATGGGATGTACAGCTTATGGAGATGATGAAGCTCTTAATAAAAATGTAGATTCATTATATATTGGGGATTTACTAAGCTGGGTTATGGGTCATGCAGAAGCTGATCAAGCTTGGTTAACAGTTCAATCTCACATTAATATTATTGCTGTTGCATTATTAAAAGAAGTTGCATGTGTAGTTATTATTGAGGATGCTGAAATACCTCAAGAAACATTAGATAAAGCTAATGAAGAACATCTTGCAATCTTATCAACACCATTAACTGCCTACGAATTCGTAACTAAGTTCAATACTGTTAAAGCTTAGCATGTTGTACTACGATTTGCATATTCATTCTTGTTTATCACCTTGTAGTGATAATGACATGACGGTAAATAATATTCTTCAAATGTCTGTTATCAAAGAACTAGATATTATTAGTATTACCGATCATAATTCTCTTAGACAATATAATGCAATCATGAAGGTTGCAAAGACCTTACCAATTAAGGTTTTAATTGGTTGCGAGGTTCAAACGAAAGAGGATATTCATGTACTTTGTTACTTCAAGAGTTATGAGAAAGCGATGCAGTTTCAAGAGCTACTTATTAAGTGGCATCCTGGAATAAAAAATCGTAAAGATTATTTTGGAGAACAGTATGTATTAGATGAACTAGACGAAGTGATAGGTGAAGAGGAGTTATTATTACTTGTTTCATTAGATATCGGTATCAATGAGCTATGTCACATTGTTCATGAACATGATGGTAAAGTGGTACTTGCTCATGCATTAGATCGAGGAAATAGTATAATCACTCAATTAGGATTTATACCAGATAACTTGGAATACGATGCTATTGAAGTAAAAAATGAGGAACAAAAACAACGTATTCTTAAGATGCATCCATGGATTAAGGAAGATACACTTTTCTTCTATGATTCTGATGCTCATCATTTAATTGATATTCATGAAGCTGAATACGGAATTGAAGAAGAAGTATTTACAAGATTTTGGGGGTGAGTTTTATGATGATGCAAGATATTGCAATGCATGTGCTTGATATAGGAATGAATTCCTTGAAAGCAGACTCTTCTGAAGTAAAGATATTTATTAATGAAGATACTAACTCATCACGAATTAGCTTTACGATTATTGATGATGGTAGGGGCATGAGCGAAGAAGAAATGAAAAATGCTCAAGATCCATTTTATACATCACGTACCACAAGACGATTTGGTTTAGGCATACCATTCATCAAAGCTGCAGCTGAGATGTGTGGCGGAAAATTTTTACTACAATCTCTCAAAGGTAAGGGAACAGAGTTGAAAGCAGAATTTGATTCTTCTAACATTGATTGCCCTCCATTAGGAAATGTAGCTGATGCAATCGTAACCTTAATGGTATTTGATGAAACAATTAATTTAATCTATCAGTATAGTTATAATGATACTGAATTTATAGTTAGTACAAATGAATTAAAAAACGAATTAGAAGATGTTGCAATTAGTGAGCCAGCTATTCAAATATGGCTTACTGAATATATTAATGAAAATATGGAGCGATTGAAGAAGGAGGAACAATCATGAAGTCAATTGCAGATTTAAAGAAATTACGTGATCAAGCTAAATCAATGGTTGAAATGCGTGATGCAAACAAAGAATATCGCGTAGTTGTAGGGATGGCAACTTGTGGTATTGCAGCTGGTGCTAAACCAGTTTTAAATGCGTTAGTAGAAGAAGCTGCTAATGCTAAGGTTACAAATGCTAATATTACTCAAACTGGATGTATTGGTATGTGTACTTTAGAACCAATCGTAGAAATTTATAATCGTGAAGGTAAGAAAACAACTTATGTTAAGGTTACACCTGAAACAGCTGTTGAAATTCTACATTCACATGTAATGGAAGGCAAAGTATTAGAGGAGTATACAATTGCCAACTATAAGAAGTAGAGGGAGGAACTTATGGAACGTTTACAAGTCTTAATCTGTGCTGGTACAGGGTGTACTTCATCTAATTCACTTGTAATTGGTGAAAGATTAGAAGAAATGCTTGCTAAGTATGAGCTAACTAAAGAAGTAAAAATTATCAGAACTGGATGTTTTGGATTATGCCAAAAGGGACCTATTATGGCAGTATATCCAGATAAAGTATTCTATGGTCATGTAGATGTTGATTCTGTTGAAGAAATCGTTAAAGAACATTTCATCAAAGGTAGAAGAGTTGAAAGACTTTTAGTTACCGATATTGATTATGCTACTCAAGAAAAAATCTTTGATATCGATAAGATTAATTTCTACAAGAAACAAGAACGTATCGTATTACGTAACTGTGGTGTAATTAACCCTGAAGATATTAATGAATATATCGCTCGTGATGGTTATCAAGGTTTAGCTAAAGCTTTATCTGAAATGACACCAAGAGAAGTTATTGATGAAATTCTTAAATCAGGCTTAAGAGGCCGTGGTGGAGGTGGATTCCCTACAGGTAAGAAATGGGAATTTGCTTATAACCAAACAAGTGATGAAAAGTATGTAATTTGTAATGCTGATGAAGGGGATCCAGGTGCATTCATGGACCGTTCTGTATTAGAAGGTGACCCTCATGCAGTATTAGAAGCTATGGCCATTGCAGGTTATGCTATTGGTGGTAATCATGGTTATATCTATGTACGTGCTGAGTATCCAATTGCTGTACGTCGTATTGAACTTGCGATTGCTCAAGCTAAGGAATTAGGTTTATTAGGTGATAACATCTTAGGAACTGATTTCTGCTTTGATATTGAAATTCGTTTAGGTGCTGGTGCTTTCGTGTGTGGTGAAGAAACTGCATTAATCGCATCTATCGAAGGTAAACGTGGTATGCCTTCACCAAGACCTCCATTCCCAGCTGTACGTGGTGTTTGGGGTAAACCAACTATTATTAATAACGTAGAAACATTAGCAAATATTGCTCAAATTATTTATAAAGGTGCTGATTGGTTCTCTTCAATTGGTACTGAAAGATCTAAAGGTACAAAAGTATTCGCTTTAGGTGGTAAAGTAGTTAATACTGGTTTAGTTGAAGTACCAATGGGAACTACACTACGTGAAATCATTTATGAAATCGGTGGTGGATGTCCAAATGGAAAACAATTTAAAGCAGTTCAAACAGGTGGTCCATCAGGTGGATGTTTAACTGAAAAAGATTTAGATGTTGAAATCGACTTCGATACATTAGTAGCTCGTGGCTCTATGATGGGTAGCGGTGGTATGATTGTAATGGATGAAGACAACTGTATGGTTGACGTTGCTCGTTTCTATATGGATTTCATCGTTGATGAATCATGTGGTAAATGTAGTCCATGTCGTATCGGTACTAAGAGATTATTAGAAATGTTAACTGATATTTGTGAGGGTCGTGGAACTCCTGAATTATTAGCTGAAATGGAAGCTTTATGTTATAAAGTAAAAGATGCTTCATTATGTGGTTTAGGTCAAACAGCTACTAACCCAATTCTTTCTACTTTAAAACAATTCCCAGAAGAATATAAAGCTCATGTTGAAGACAAATCATGTCCTGCTGGAGTTTGTAAGAAACTTATGAAGTTTGAAATTGATCCTGATCTATGTAAGAAATGTAGTCTATGTGCTAAGAACTGTCCAGTTGATGCAATCTCTGGTGTTGTTGGGAAAGAACCATTCAAGATTGATCAAGATAAGTGTATCAAGTGTGGTACATGCGTAAATAATTGCCGCTTCGGTGCAATTATTAGAAAGTAGGTATATGTCATGGAACAAATTCATTTAAAAATTAATAATCGCGAAGTAGTTGCGAATCCAGGTGATACTATCCTTACTGCTGCACGTAATGCTGGAATTAAGATTCCTACATTATGTTTCCTTAAGGAGTGTACAGGAACAGGTGCATGCCGTGTTTGTACTGTAGAAATCAAGGGTGGTAGAAGCTTAGTTGCTGCCTGCGTATATCCTGTAAGCGAAGGAATGGAAGTATTTGTTAACTCTAAACGTGCTATTGAAGCTCGTAGAAATACTGTTGAATTAATCCTTTCTAACCATAGCAAAAACTGTTTATCATGCTCTCGTTCACAAAACTGTGAATTACAAGAATTAGCTAAACAAGTTGGTGCTAGAGATGATGTATTCAGTGGTGTAAAAACTAAACCAACATTTGATGATTTCTCTACAGGTATTGTAAGAGATACTTCTAAGTGTGTACTTTGTGGTAGATGTGTAAATACATGTGCTAAGGTTCAAGGTTTAGGTGTTCTTAACTATATTGATCGTGGATTCAATACTAAGATTGGTCCTGTATTCGATGTATCTTTAAATGACGTTAACTGTATGCAATGTGGTCAATGTATCAATGCTTGTCCAACTGGTGCGTTAACAGAACGTACAAGTATCCATGATGTAATTGATGCATTAAATGATCCTGAAAAGTTTGTTATCGTGCAAACTGCACCAGCTGTACGTGCTTCATTAGGTGAAGAATTTGGTTTACCAATTGGTACAGGTGTAACAGGTAAGATGACTAGTGCATTAAAGATGATTGGTTTCGACAGAGTTTATGATACTAACTTTGCTGCTGACTTAACAATCATGGAAGAAGGTACTGAGTTATTAACTCGTCTTCAAAAGAAGGGTACATTACCAATGATCACTTCTTGTTCTCCAGGTTGGGTAAGATATATTGAATATGAATATCCTGATTTATTAGATCATTTATCAACTTGTAAATCACCTCATATGATGATGGGTGCTGTTTGTAAGTCACGCTTTGCTGAAGTTAATAATATTGATCCTAAGAATATTTATGTAGTATCAATTATGCCATGTGTTGCTAAGAAATTCGAAATCACACGTGAAGAAATGAAACGTGATGGTATGCAAGATGTTGATGCAGTATTAACTACAAGAGAATTAGGTCGTATGATTAAGATGTATGGTATTGATTTCAATAGCTTACAAGATGAAAAATTTGACCAAGACTTATTTGGTGAATACACTGGTGCTGGTGTAATCTTCGGTGCTACTGGTGGGGTTATGGAAGCTGCATTACGTACAGTATATGAAGTATTAACTCAAAAACCATTAGAATCAGTTGATTTCCAAGTTTGCCGTGGTACTGAAGGCTTAAAAGAAGCTACAGTTAATATTAATGGTACTGACATTAATGTTGCGATTGCACACTCAATGAAATTAGCTAAACCATTATTAGAAGAAATTAAAAATGGTACATCAAAATATCATTTCATTGAAATCATGGGATGCCCAGGTGGATGTGTAAACGGTGGAGGACAATCAATTGTTTCTGCTGAAGTAAGAAATAGTGGTTTCGATTATAAAGCTGCTAGAGCTAAAGTATTATATGATGAAGATGCTAGCTTACCAATTCGTAAGTCTCATGAAAATCCACAAATTAAGGATTTATATAAAGACTACTTAGGTGAACCTAACTCTCATAAAGCTCACGAATTATTACACACACACTACGTTAAACGTAATAGATTTAATGTGAAATAAGATAGAAAGCTGTCAGAAATGACAGCTTTTTTATTGCGATTATTATCTTATTTAAATACTAATTTTAAGTTTTAGTAAATAATTTCCTCTATATCTTTGATTGTATTGGGTTTATTTAGCACTAAAATATTTGTATTTCACACTATTTATAGATAGAATTGTTAAAAGAATGCGATATAATAAAAAATATTTTAATTAGTTTAATTGGGGGTTACTACTATGAAAATAGGAATTTCTAATTTTTGTAGATTACTGCTTTTCATTTCACAACATAAAAAGGTATTTTCACTACATCTTGTTATCAAAATATAGTATACATTTCGATATAATAGTAGAATAATGTAAAGGATGTGAGTTTGTGCGTATAGGAATTTGTGATGATGAAAAATACATTAGAGAACTAATAAAAAATAAAATAGTTAATCAATACGATGATATGGATATTACACTATATCAATCGGGAGAAGAATTAACTTCATCGGATGTGCATTTAGATATTTTATTTTTAGACATTCGTATGAGTGATAAAAATGGAATGGAAATAGCTAGGAAATTACGTGAAAAATACAAAAGGTTGATAATCATTTTTGTAACAGCTTTTGAAAAATATGTATTTCAAGCATTTGATGTTGGTGCATTTAATTACATAATGAAACCTATTGATGATGAAAAATTTAATGATATACTTCACAAAGCTGTATCTGCTTGTAATACATATTCAACTCTTGAAAATGAAATACAAGAGAAATATATATTAGTAAATAATGGCGGATTACATATAAAAGTTAAAATTGATGAAATTATGTATGCAGAAGTTTTCAATCGAAAAGTAGTGATTCATAAGAATAATGAAATAATAGAATATTACGGAAAAATGTCAGAACTAGAATCAATTGTAGGAGATAATTTTTTTAGACCGCATAGAGGATATTTAGTTAATTTTAAGTATATTATTAAGTATGATTCAAATACTATTTATTTAGAGAATGGAAAAGCTCTTATGGCTAAACAGAATTATCCTAAATTTGTTAAAGCATATATGAAGTATAACCAAAAGAGAAGGTAGATTATGGTCAATTTAGAAATTTATTGGGCTATCGTAAATCATATTATGACATTGATAAATACCTTTGTTGAAGGTTATTTATTTTATGTATTTCTAAAACCTTTCGTGAAAACTAAATTGAAATATGTCTGTATATTATATGTAGCTGTAATGAGTGCTCTTTATCTTATTCCATTTGAAATCATCTATGCAAAGCTAATAGGAATAATTATAATTTGTATTATGATGTGTTTACTAGAAAGAGTAAAAGTAAAACAAAAAGTATTTTTATCAGCTGTTATGTATTTGTTACGTTGGGTGGTTTATGGGATAACATTAGTATTGCGAGATCTAATGTTTAGGTTATTTATTAATACTTCTTATATGTTGAGCCATCCAATGAAGCAATTAATAACATACATTATTGTGGAAGGATCATATTACATAGTTACTATATGTTTTATGTACTTAGTTATTAAGGTGCTTCATAAGGTATATGTAAACAAACGAGAAGATATATCAACTAAAGAATTATTATTGCTTTTTTCAGTTTTATCAATAGTGATGCTTGGGGATATTGTATTTAGTATGTTTTCTAAAATTTATGTTCAAGATGTTGGAGTATATATATGGAATAGATATCCTAAATTTTCTATTATAAAAGCAATATATCAATTGCTTTCGTTTACAATAATATTAATTGCGATAGTAATATTTCAGAGACTAAAAGAAAATCAGCGTGAAGAAAAAGAAAGTTTATTATTAGTTGATCAAATTGAAAATATTAAATTACATATAAGTTCAGTTGAAAATTTATTCGAAGACATTAAAGCATTAAAACATGATATGGGAAATCATATTACTATATTAGAAAATCTATATTTGAAAAATGAAAATGAAGAGTTTAAAAGTTACTTAGATAAATTAAAATTATCATTGAATGAAAAGACAACTGGTATTAAAACTGGTAATCCAGTTACTGATATTATTTTAAAACAAAGACAAAAAGAGGCTGAAGATAAAAAGATTGAGTTCGTATGTGATTTTGTATATCCAGCTGAAACTAATGTTAATGCCTTTGATATCAGCGTGATTTTAAATAATGCAATTAATAATGCTTTTGAAGGGGTTATTGGTTGTGAGAATCCATATGTTTCTGTTGTAGCATTTCGTAATAAGAATGCCTATATGTTAGAAGTAACTAATAGTATTGTAAAAAATGTAGAAATAGATGATGAGATTGGTTTACCATTAACTACTAAAAATGATAAGCATAATCATGGATTTGGCTTAGCGAATATTCGTAAAGTTGCTCAAAAATATTATGGAGATATAGATATATATCAACAAGATAATTATTTTATGTTAACAGTTATGCTAATGTTAGAATAATCTACAAAGTACACAATCTAAATGTAAATTTAAGATTGTGTTTTTTAGTTCACAACATAAAAAAGGAGTTTTACAACAAGTCTATTTAGTATGTTATTTTATACAACGATATTAAAAATGAAAAGGTGTAAATATAATAAATTATTTATATTTATGAAAATAAGGAGGTTGATATATGTGTCAATTAAAATTGGAAATAGCTTTAGATTTAGTGATTATACATATAAGAGTCATATTAAAACGAATGAAAAGCTTACTGTTAAAGAAAATGCAAACATTAGTAGTAATGAAACTGAATTAATAAAAAAAGAGTCTTTTGACGAATTAGATGAAAATTATAAAGCTATTAATTCAGAAACCAACAAAAATGAAATTGACTATTTATCAAGTTATTTAGATGGTAAAAACATCGTAATTTCAAAAATCATATCTGATAAAATAAACAATAATTCTGAAAATGAAATAGCAAATAAAAGTATTAAAGGGAATAAAATCAGTGAAGAAAGCACTTCTGTATCACGTAAGGTCGGAGTTAATGCGGGAAAAACTGCTAGAAAAATTTCGGCTGCCAGGACTAAAAGTCAACTAAGAGCCGTAATAGCAGAAATAAAAAATGATGTAAGAGAAATCAGTGAAGCAATTGAAAAGGGGTGGTGTGATGAAACAGAAATGGATAAGCTTAATGCTTTAATGTCTATGGCAGAGAGTCGAATGGTAAATTTAGAAGATAGAGAGCCTACTGTTGAGGAAGAAAGCATATATATGATGGCTTCATTAATGTAAGAAGGAGGAATAATAGTATGAGAATTGGTAATAGTAATAATGTAAAATTTCAAAGTTTAATGATGAATAAACAATTATCAAAAGACACATTTAGTAAAAATATACAAAATCAGATTGAGAATGCGCAAAAGCAATTGCAAGAGCTATCAGAAAATAAAAGTATGAGTAGTGAAGAAAAGATGAAAAAAAGACAGGAAATTAGACAACTAATCACTGACTTAAATAATCAATTAAGACAACATGAAGTTGAATTACGAAAAGAGCAACAAATAAAAATTCCTACTTTAAATAATATGGTTAATAGTACAAGTAGCAGTGTTTCCAAATCAAAAGGTAGAAGTTTAGGCTTATCACATTCGACTATGAATGCTATTATTTCAGTTAACACTTCATTAATGCAAATTCAAGTTCAGGGTGGAGTAATGAGAAAAATGGAAGGTAGGTCAGGGGTTTTGCAGTCGGAAATTAAACTCGATTCATCTCGTGGGATTAATGTGGATGCAAAAACGGATGAACTTACAAAAGTTCAACAAAGAATTAATCAAATTGAAGCAACTCAAACTCAAATATTAACGGATGTTAATAAAGAATTTGAATCAACTTATGAAGAAGATATTGCAGATAAAACTGATAAAGACAAGAAAACATCTAATAAAAAAATAAATACTAAAGATGAAAATAAAGATATAAAAGAGGAAATCAGAACAATTAATTTGATATCAAAAGATGATGAAGAAACAACTTCATATTTAACTATTGATGTTCACGCTTAAAGACAATTGATTTGTATTTTACTATTATGACTGATAATTACAACCAGTATTATCAGTCTTTTTAATATATATATGGAGATTTATTAGAAAATGATGATATGACAAATAATTAACTTATTTAAATTTATATGCTATAATGTATAGCGGTAGGTGATTAAATGAAGGTTACTATACAAAAGCATTTAGATTGTGAATGCTCATATTGTAAAAATATATTTAAGACAGATATAAAGAAAGTACTATTTTTCAGAAAGATTCAATGTCCTAAATGTGAAAATGTACATTCAGTTGTAGAGAATATGAATGAACATGGAACTCTACCTGGATATATAGCTGCATTAATGGGAGTATTTGCAACTTTTGCAATGGAAAGAGGTACACCATTATTCATTAGTACATTTATTGTTGTTACTTTAGTATCGTATTTCTTAATCCGTTATTATTTATATGGTACTAAGAAGTTTAAGGTTTATTTAACAAAATGGTATAGATAGGAGATTATATTATGACATTATTAGAAACATTAAGAAAAGACAAAATGACTGCAATGAAGGAAAAGGATGCAGTTAAGAGTGGTGTTTTAGGATTATTAATTTCTACAGCTAATCTTAAGACTAAAGAATTACATCGTGATTTAACTAAAGAAGAAGAAATGTCTATTTTAAGTAAGGAATTAAAACAAACTCATGAAGCATTAGCAAGTATTCCTGCTAGTAGAGAGGACTTAATTGCTGAAACTAAAGCTAAGATTCAAGTAATTGAAAGCTATTTACCTAAACAATTATCATTAGCTGAAGTTAAGGAGTATATTATTAAAAAGATTGAAACTATGAAAGCTAATGGTGAAGAAGTTCCTGAGTTATCACCTAAGAATTATAATCGTATGATTATGACAGAATTAGCTGGTCAAGCTGATGGGAAATTAGTAGCTCAAGCAGTTACTGAATTATCTAAAGAAATATAGTAAAATACTTGATTTTTTGACAGTTATTGGGTATACTAAAGATGTAATAAGAAACGGAGTGGGGAAAGCCCACTCCTTCTTTTAGTCAAATTTAGTGGAGGAGTGTGATTTATGAATCTAAATGGTGCATTAAAAGACGGTATTGCAAGTGCTGTCAGTAATCATGCATGCAAATTGTATGATCTTTCATTCGTGAATGAGGGAGGTATGAGAATACTGCGTGTAATGATTACAAAGGAACAAGGTGGGGTTGATTTAGATACTTGTGCAGATGTATCTGAAGAAATAAGTACGCTTCTAGATCAACTTGATGAAGAATCTGATGAATACTACTTAGAAGTATGTTCTGCAGGTGCTGAAAGAGAACTTAGAACAGATGATGAAATTGCTGATGCTGTTAATAAGTTTGTGTTTGCTAAGCTAAATAAAAGCTTCAAGCAAATGGATGAAATCAAAGGTGATTTACTAAGTTTTGAAAACAATGTTCTTACTATTTCATATATGGATAAAGCTGTAAGACGTAAAGCTGAAATTAATAGAGAAGATATTTCGATGATTCGTTTAGCAGTTAGAATTTAATTAAGGAGAAGGAAAATGGCAGCAAGAAAGAAAAGCGAAAAACCAGATTTTTTAAAGTCATTACGTTCATTAATTGATGATCGTAATATTTCTGAAGAAATCATTATTGAAGCATTAAAAGATGCTATGGCAAAAGCTTATAGAAAACAAAAAGATATCCCTGATTTATTAGTTCGTGTTGAAATTAATCCTAAAGGGGCAATGGAAATTTACCAACAACGTTTAATTGTTGAAGAAGTTGAAGATGATGAATTAGAGATTTCTTTAAAGGATGCGAAAGCAATTAATCCTAATTTAGAACTTGGTGAAACAGTTGATGAATTAGTTGATTTAAGTGATGAAGAAAATCAATTTGACCGTGCTAGTGCAGTTTTAGCTAAGAACGTATTAAAACAAAAGATTCGTGAAGCTGAAAAGGCAATTATCTATGAAGAATACATTGATAAGATTGAAGAAATGGTTAATGGTATTGTTCAAAGTGTTGAAGAAAAATATGTTATTGTTAATTTAGGTAAAACTTTAGCTATGATGCCTAAAGGAGCTCAAATTCCTGGTGAACATTATAGAGAAGGTCAAACTATTAACGTTATTATTTCTGAAGTAAATAAAGAAACTAAAGGTGCACAAGTATTAGTTTCTCGTGCTGATGCTAATTTAGTAAAACGTCTATTTGAACGTGAAGTTCCTGAAATTTACGATGGTATTGTTGAAATTAAAGCAATTGCACGTGAAGCTGGTGAACGTACTAAAATGGCAGTTTATTCACACAATGATAACATTGATGCCATTGGTTCATGTATTGGTCCTAAGGGTGGCCGTGTGCAAGCTGTTATGGATGAATTACATGGTGAAAAGATTGATATCTTTGAATGGAGTGAAGATGCAGTTCAATTAATCAAGAACTCATTATCTCCAGCTAACGTTTTAGGTGTAATTAATAGTCCTGATAACAAAGGCTTAACTGTTGTTGTACCTGACAATCAATTATCATTAGCAATTGGTAAGAAAGGTAAGAATGCTAGATTAGCTGTACGTCTTACTAATCTTAAGATTGATATCAAATCTGAAAGCGATATGGAAGAAAAGGGTATTGATTATCGTGCATTAGCAATCAACTCTTTATTACCAAAATATGCTGAAGTTAAGGAAGAAGTTGTAGAAGAAATTACTCCAGTAGTTGAAGAAGTAGTAGAAACTGTTGAAGTAATCGAAGAACCAGTAGTTGAAGAAACTGTAGAAGTAGTAGAAACAGTTGTTGAAAAACCTGCTAAGGCTACTAAAGAAGTTAAAGAAACTAAAGAAAATGTTATTAAAGAACGTGGTGTTAAGAATACTGACTATGTATCACGTTTCGAAGCATTTGCTGGTGGAAGTACTACTACAGAAGAACCTAAGAAACCTTCACGTAAGAAATATAACACTAATAAAGAAGATGATGAACGTCGTGTTCATATGAATCTAAAAGATATCAAGTATGAAGTTAAACCTGAATATACTGAAGAAGAATTAGAAGAAATTCGTATCAATGAAGAAAACAACAATAATTGGTATGATGATGATATCGATTACGATGAATACGATAAATATTATGAGGAAGATGAATAGGAGGGATTATTTTGAAGAAAATCCCATTAAGAAAGTGTTTAGCAACTGCTGAGCAGCTTCCGAAGAAAGAATTAGTTCGTATTGTTAGAGATAAAGAAGGTAATGTTAGTTTAGATATTACTGGAAAAGCTAACGGTCGTGGTGCTTATTTAAAGAAATCACTTGAAGCAATTGAAATCGCAGAAAAGAGACATCTATTAGATCGTGCATTAGAAGTTAAAGTTCCTTCTGAAATTTATGAAGAACTTAGACAATTAGTATCTAATGAATAATGTAGTTAACCTAATAGGATTAGCAACAAGAGCTCGTAAAATTGTTACGGGTGAGATGGTTTTGAATGCGATTCGCAATCATTCTGCAAAGCTTGTAGTTATTGCAGAGGATGCTAGTGATAATACAAAGAAAAAATTGATTGATAAATGTACATTCTACAATGTGGAATATGTATTTATCGAGAGTTCTGCTATTTTAAGTCATGCGATTGGGAAAAACAATCGTATGGCAATAGCAATTAATGATCTTGGCTTTGCTGAGAAAATTAAAAACTATTTGAAAGGTTAGGTGATAAAATGGCTCAGAACAATCAAAAGAAGAAGCATAATAATTCCAACCGTAATTCTCGTAATAACGGGAATAATCGTAAACAAGAAGTAAATAAGGGTGTTGAAGTTGTAACATATTCAGATACATTAACAGTTAATGAACTAGCTACACAAATTGGATGTACTGCTAGTGAAATTATTAAATTATTATTCATGTTAGGTAAGATGGTTACAATTAATAGTTCATTAGATGATGAAACTATTGAGCTTGTATGTATGGAATTTAATAAAGAAGTTAAGAAGGAAATCATTGTAGATGAAACTGAATTTGAAAAGTTACAAGTTGAAGATGATCCTAAAGACTTAAAAGAAAGACCACCAGTAGTTACTATCATGGGGCATGTTGACCATGGTAAGACTACATTATTAGATAGTATTAGAAAAACTAAAGTAGTTGAAGGTGAATTTGGTGGTATTACACAACATATTGGTGCTTACCAAGTACCTGTAAATGGTAAGAAGGTTACATTCTTAGATACTCCTGGACATGAAGCATTCACTGCTATGCGTGCTCGTGGAGCATCAGTAACTGATATTGCTATTATCGTTGTTGCTGCTGATGATGGTGTAATGCCACAAACTAAAGAAGCAGTAGACCATGCTTTAGCTGCAAAGGTTCCTGTAATTGTTGCAGTTAATAAAATTGATAAACCTGGAGCTAATCCAGATAGAGTTATGTCAGAAATGTCTGAATTAGGTTTAATGCCTGAAGAATGGGGCGGAAGCACTATTTATTGTCAAGTATCTGCAAAGATGGGACAAGGTATTAAAGAATTATTAGAAACTATTCTAATCGTTTCTGAAGTTGAAGAATTAAAAGCTAATCCAAATCGTATGGCATTTGGTAGTGTAATTGAAGCTAAGCTTGATAAAGGACGTGGTCCTGTAACTACATTATTAATCCAAAATGGTACTTTAAAAGCGGGCGATACTGTTGTAGTTGGTACATGCTTTGGACGTGTTCGTAAAATGGTAAGTGATAGTGGATTAGAATTAAAGAAAGCTGGTCCATCTATGCCAGTTGAAATTATTGGTTTAAATGATGTTCCTGTTGCTGGTGATATGTTTATGGCATTTGAAGATGATCATAAAGCTAGACAAATTGCTGAGGCTAGATTACAAGCTAAAGTTGAAAGTGAAAGACGTTCTTCTAGTGCAATGACTTTAGATGACTTATCAAATCAAATCTTAGCTGGTGATGTTAAGGAAGTTCCTATTATCGTAAAAGCTGACGTTACAGGTACAGCAGAAGCTGTAAAGGCTTCACTTGAGCGTATTGATGTAAATGGTGTTCGTGTTAATGTTATTCGTTCTACAGCAGGTGCTATCAGTGAATCTGATATTATGTTAGCTAGTGCTTCAAAAGCATTAATCTATGGATTCAATGTTAGACCTAGTGCTCAAGTTAAGGCTAAAGCTACTGAAGAAGGCGTACAAATTCGTTTACACAACATTATTTATAAGATGCTAGAAGAAGTCGAAGGTATTATGAAAGGTATGCTTGCTCCTGTATTCGAAGAAGTTACAACTGGACAAGCAGAAGTTCGTCAATTATACAAGATTTCTAAGGTTGGTACAGTAGCTGGATGTATGGTTACTGAAGGTTCAATTAAGAAAGAATGTGGTGTACGAATTATTCGTGAAGGTGTAGTTATCTATACAGGTAAATTAGCTTCATTAAAGAGATTCCAAAATGATGCTAAAGAAGTTACAGTTGGTTATGACTGTGGTATTATGATAGAAAACTATAATGACCTACGTGAAGGAGATATTTTCGAAGGATTTGTTAACGAAGAAGTATCTCAAGATTAGGAGGTAAATTATGTCTATTAAGCAAGAGCGTGTTGCTGGAATTATAAAGAAAGAAATTAGTTCATTAATTCAATTTAATGTCAAAGATCCACATGTAGGTTTTGTAACAATCACTGATGTTACAGTAACAGCTGATTTGTCGATTGCTAAAATCTACGTTACTTTCTTAGGAAAAGAAGCAAGAAATGAAGCTGGTCTTAAAGCATTAAATCGTAGTAAAGGGTATTTACGTAGTGAATTAGCTAAGCGTTTAAGCATTCGTAAATGTCCAGAATTAGTATTCTTACATGATGATGCCTTAGAAACAGGTAATCGTATTGAGCGTTTACTTTTTGATATTAATAAAGAATTAAAAGAAAAGGAAGAAGCTCAAAAAGAATCTGAATAACTAAAAAAGTCATAGTTAAGCTATGACTTTTTATTTAGGTATGAAAAAAGATGAGTAAATATTTTACTCATCTTTAAAATTATTATTTATTCATGCATTAAATATGCATTAACTAGTTGAAGGGTTGCTTTAACACCATCCATATGTGTACGTTCCATACCATGACTTGCGTAAACACCAGTACCGATTAGAGCACCCTTAATATTGTTAGAACTACGAAGTGCAGCACTTACATCACTACCATACATTGGGTAAACATCTAAAGCATAGCTTAACTTATTTTCTTTAGCTAATTCAATTAATTTAGTAATCATATCATAATCATATGGACCACTAGAATCTTTTACACAAATACTAACATCATGTTCAGTACATGTTAAATCTTGTCCAATGCATCCCATATCAATTGCTAATACTTCATTAATTGTGCGAGGTAAATAAGCCAAACCATGTCCAACTTCTTCATATACAGTAATCATAAATGTTGTATCATAATATGGTTTAGTGTTCGTACGTGCATATTCTTCAAGTAATGCGAAGATCACAACAACAGACATCTTATCATCAATGAATCTTGTTTTAATATAACCTGAATCACATATTACTGTTTTAGGATCATAACAAATATAGTCACCTACATTGATACCTAATGCTAATACATCATCCTTAGACTTCACAACTTCATCAATTCTAACTTCCATTGTATCTTCATTACGTGGTGCACTTGCAGCGTCTTTATGTACATGAGCAGCAGGGGATGTAGAAAGAATTGTTCCAGTATAAACTTTACCATTTCTAGTATAAATCTTACAATATTCTCCATCTAATGTAGGCATGATAGGACCGCCAATTTTTGTAAATGCTAACGCACCATTACCTTTGATACTTCTTACCATTAAGCCAAGAGTATCAGTATGTGCAGCTACACCTACGTTACGTGAGTGATTTTGTCCTTCAACTGAAATAAGTAAATTACCTTTTTCAGTAATTTCTGTCTTAAATCCTAAATCATTAGCTTCTTTTTCTAAGTGCTTAATGATATTTTTTGTAAACCCTGTAGGAGAATCAATTGCGTAAATATCATTAATATACTTTTTAATTATTTCTTCTCTAATTTCCATTTAAAATCCTTCTTTCTAAACTCTATAGATACATTCTACCATCATTCAATAGCATTTTCAAAAGATTTAGTATTATACAATAATATTAATTATCATCTAAGATATATAGAATTTATTTAATCATTTAAATAAAGTACTTAATTTATAGATATTTCATATGGAATCTTGTATAATTAAATAGGTGATATGAATGGAAGGACTTATCTTAGTTCGTAAAGAAAAAGGTATGACTAGTCACGATGTTGTTAATCGTATGCGTCGTATTTTAAATACAAAAAAAGTTGGACACTCTGGAACTTTAGACCCTAATGTTGAGGGTGTACTATGTATATTTGTTAATAGCGCAACCAAGGCAATTACTTTTATGGAAGATAAAACTAAAGAATATAGAGGTATTTTAAAGCTAGGAAGTGCGACTACTACTGAGGACAGTGATGGAGAAGTTATTGAAACTAAACCAGTATCACTACCTTTGGATGAAGGAAAAGTTAAAGAAGTATTAAACAGTTTTATTGGTGAAAGTGAACAACTTCCTCCAATGATTTCATCTGTAAAGATTAATGGTAAGAAATTATATGAATATGCAAGAGAAGGTATCGAAGTTGAACGTAAACCACGCAAAATTGAAATTACATCTTTTGAATTAGTTTCTATTAATGAAGATGAAATTGAATTTATTGTTAATTGTTCAAGTGGAACTTATGTAAGAACACTATGTGTTGATATCGCAAAGAAGCTTGGTACTGTAGGTCATATGAAATCATTAGTTCGTACAAGAGTAGGAGTTCATCGTATTGAGAACTGCAATACACTTGAGGAGATTGCTAATGGAAATTATAAGGTTTTTACGGTGTTAGAGGCTTTGAGTGGTTATGATACATATGAATTAAATGATAATCAATTAGTTGATGTAAAGAATGGTAAGAAAATTAAAATTACTAATAAGAATGATATGGTTATATTGACTAAAAATAATCAAGCGATTGCAATGTATGAAAGAATATCTGGAGATATATATGCTTCAAAAAGAGGATTATGGTAATGAAAGTATTAGATATTAAAGTTAATGAAAATTTAAATATAACTGATAAACTAGCAGCCTGTATAGGTTATTTTGATGGTTTTCATTTAGGTCATCAAGGACTTTTTAAACAAACCTTAAAAGCTGCTAGAGAACGTAGCCTTAAAAGTGCTTTAATAACATTCGATCCAGATCCATGGGTTGTTTTAAAGGGCATAAAAGACGTTACACATATTTCTACTATGAATGATCGAAAAGTTTGGGCTGAAGAGATGGGATTTGATTATTTCTTAGTTTTAAATTTCTCAAAAGAAATGGCTTCATTATCTCCTAAATCGTTTGTAGATGAATTGTTGATTAATAATAATATAAAATATTTGGTATGTGGATTTGATTTCCATTTTGGTGATAAAGGTAAAGGTGATGTTGCTTTCCTTAAGTCTTATGCAAAGGATATTATGCGCGTAAAGGAAATAGAAGAAATTACTTATTTAGGTGAGAAAATTTCGACTACTAGAATTAATGGTGCTATTCAAAACGGTGATTTAGAGTTAGCTCATACATTATTAACTAGACCTTATATGATGAAGGGAAAAGTAATACATGGTAATGCTAAGGGAAGAACAATAGGATTTCCAACAGCTAATATAGAACTTACAGATTTATATGTAATGCCTAAGAGTGGTGTATATGTAGCTAAAGTGATTATTAAAGGTCATGAATATAAAGCAATGATTAATATTGGTCACAATCCTACATTTAATGAAGTAAGTCATCTATCAATTGAAGCTCATATTCTAGATTTCAATGATATTATTTATGATGAAGAAATTACATTATATTTATATAAATTTATTAGAGAAGAAAAATGTTTTGATAATATTGATGGATTAATAAATGAATTAAGTACTAATGTAGAATATACAAGAGAATATTTTGGAGAGTAAAGATGGATAATTTATCAGTTTTCTTAGATCGAATGAAAACCTATTTAAATGAAGAAGATTTTGAAGCATTTAAAAATTCTTTTCATAATGACGTTCAAAAGTGTATTCGTATTAATCCTTTGAAAGCTAACGTGGAAGATTTTAAAAGTAATTCTCCATATCAATTAAGAGAGTCAAATATTTCTAAATATCATTTTTATGTAGATGAAGCGATTAGTGGAAATCATCCATATCACTTAGCTGGTGTTTATTATATGCAAGAGTGTAGTGCTGGAAGTGCTGTAGAAGCTTTGCATGTTGAAAAAGGTGACAAAGTGCTTGATTTATGTAGTGCACCAGGTGGTAAATCAACTCAAATTGCAGGATATTTAGAGAATACTGGACTATTAGTAGCTAACGAATATGTAGCTAATAGATCACAAATATTACTAAGTAATATAGAACGTATGGGACCTTGTAATGTGATAATTATAAACGAACATCCTACAAAGCTTTGTAAGCATTTTGAAGGATTCTTCGATAAGGTTTTAGTAGATGCACCATGCTCAGGAGAAGGAATGTTCCATAAAGATGAACGTGCATTAGCTGAATGGAGTCCTGAGCACGTTAGTTCTTGTGCGATGCGCCAATTTGAGATTATTAATGATGCATATGTAGCTTTAAAAAAAGGTGGAGAAATGGTATATAGTACTTGTACATTCTCCTTAGATGAAAATGAGGAATTAATATCTAAATTCTTATCACTACATGATGATATGGAAATTATTAATGCAGAAGTTAATTTTGGTAGAAGTGCCATTAAATTAGATGCTTTTGATACAGACAAAGCTATTCGTATCTATCCTATGGATGGTGGTGATGGACATTTTGTTTGTAGAATGAGAAAATTAGGCGATAATAATGAGACTCATTTAAAGAAAGATAATTTCAAATCAAATTTAACGAAAGAAATGTTGAAATTTATAGACACTAGCTTGAACAATTATGATATTCGTAATTTCTTTACTGTCGGAGATAAACTATATTATTTTGAAGGCGATAGAGTTAATGTTGATAAATTGAAGTTGGTACGCTATGGAGTATTATGTGGAGAGCAAGTAAAATCTATATTTAAACCTCATCATCATTTCTTTATGGCATTTTCAAATAATTTAAAAAATAGAATTTCATTATCGCTAGATGATAATCGTTTACATCAATACTTATGTGGTAATGAAATTCACTATGAGAGTAGTTTAAATGGATATGTTGCTGTTTGTGTTAATGATTATGTAATTGGATTTGGAAAGATTAGCAATAATCAAATTAAAAATCATTATCCTAAGGGATTACGTTTGTTGCAGTAGGAGGAGATATAATGAGATTAGAAATATTCGACTTACTAGATGAAACATGTGAAATACTACGTAAACAACATATTGATTATACTGAAGCAGAAGCACGTATAATTCAATGTTTAAGAAGTATTTTAGTGGAAAAGGAAGATACTATTGTTGAGATAGTTAGTCGTATTAAATCACCTAATTCTTTACGCGAAAAGGTAATTCGTAATAAGCTGTATCATGCTTTAAAGACAGGACAAGAGATAATTGATAATTTACATGATTTAGTTGGAGTTACTATTAAGTGTCAATTTATCAAAGAAGAAAAGATGCTTTTTGATTTGATTAGTAAGAAATTCAATCAAAAGAATAATGAAGGATTTTATTTTATTGATAAGTTTCCTAATATTTGTCTAGATTTAAGTATGACTCAGCCACAACCTCAAAAGAATGGATATTCTGTTTATAGAATTGATGGCTATTGTAGAATAGGCGAGAAGAAAATTAATTTTGAATTACAAATAAAAGCGATGGTTTATACATTCTGGAGTGAAATTGAACATAAGATTGTTTATAAGAATAATCATTATTCTTTAAATAATGCTTTTATGAGTGATATGTTATCTTCTATTAGAAGCAGTTTAAGTAGTATTGATAGTCAATTAAATATTATTTATAATCAAATGCAGTATCAAAGTTTTAAAGATCGTACGTTAGATGATAAAGCTATAAAGAATGTGATTGCTAAGAGCTTAAATGACTTATTTATCGATAAGATTAAAGAATCCATTGGATTTACTATTAATTTTAAAAAGGCATGTGATTTATTAAGTGAGTTTTTATATAATCGATCTTTAGTAGATAATCCTGATAGTAATACAATTGCGTTTATGAAACTGAGAAAAATGATAGAGAACGTTAAATCTAGAACTATAGATTTTGAATCTCCAATCAAATTTAATGATGATATTGTTTCCGAAGATAGATTTACTTCAATCATGTCTAAAGCATTCTTGTTCTATATGAATTCTGATTTTGAATGGTATGTATTCTTTAAGATGTTATTTGAATTATTGCCTGAAGGGAATTGTAAGGACTTTGAATACTTTATTATTCTATATAAACATCATTTTATTAAAGATGAAATATTTGATAATGTTCAAAATACATATAATGAGTATGAATCAAATTGCATTATTGATGATATATTAGCTTCGGTAGCATTAACTTTAGTTGATGTTTCTGATATTAGTATTCTTCATGAAGATAAGTGTTCTCAAGTAGCAAATGAGATTGAAGAGTTTACTAGAATTTTTATTATTGATTCTAAATCATTTAATGAATGGGAGAATAGTAAAACTTTCTTACTTCAGGATTTAACGCATAATATTAGGAAAATTTTTGAATAATTAGGAGTTCTAATATGACAAGATTTTATTTAGAAGAACCGTCTGCTAGTAGAAAATATGATGCTTTAGAATATATAAATGAGCATAAGTTATATAATGCAAAGATAAATGGTACTGGTGGCTTGAATCGCTGTTTAAAGGGTATGAGCTATGAAACATGGCTAGATGATGTATTAAATATGAGAGATTCTAAGTATGCAACTTCATTAGGCTTTGTACCTGGATATACATATTTTTGTATACGTGAAGAAGACAACAAGATAGTGGGTATGGTAAATATTCGTTATGATTTGACAGAAGAGATGTTGAAGTTTGTTGGTCATATTGGATATGGTGTTAGACCGAGTGAGCGTCAAAAGGGATATGCTAAGATTCAATTGTATCTCGCACTACAAAAGGCTTATGAGTTAAATTTATTGGATGTAATGATTTCTTGTGAAGAATCCAATATTGCTTCTGACAAAACAATCAAAGCTCTTGGTGGTGTCTTTGAAAGAAATGAAATAAAAGATGATAAAATTTTAAATATTTACTGGATTAATACAGTTAAGTCATTAGAAAAGTATAAAGAACTATATTCAAAGTAGTAGGAGGTATACTTTATGATTAAACCTAAATGTTTAAGAAAGGGCGATAAGGTTGCGATTGTTTCCTTATCACGCGGTATGCTTGGTGAGAAATTGTTTATTCATAAATATGAAATTGCTAAAAAAAGATTAGAAGATGAATATGGATTAGTAGTTGTTGCTATGCCTAATTCTTTAAAAGGAATAGATTATTTATATGAACATCCTGAAGCTAGAGCAAGTGATTTAATGGAAGCTTTTAAGAATCCAGAAATTAAAGCTGTTTTTAATGCTATAGGTGGAGATGATACAATCAGACTTTTGCCATTTATTGATTTTGATATTTTGAAAAATAACCCTAAGATATTTACTGGATTTTCTGATTCAACTACGAATCATTTTATGATGCATAAATCTGGGTTAGTATCATATTATGGTTTATCAGTAATGAATAATATTTCAGAATATGTATCAATTAATGAGTATACTAAAAATGCCATGGAGAAAACTTTGTTTAATCCACAAGATAAATTGGAGATTAAATGTAGTGATTATTGTAGTTATGAGAATCATAAGGTCTGGTGGAAGGAAGAAAATATTAATCTAATAACTCCACGTTTTCCTAATACTGGGTATGAAATACTACAAGGTTCAGGTAAAGTAGCAGGTGAGTTATTAGGAGGATGTATTGATGTTTTCCCAGAGCTACTTGGCACACCTTTATGGCCTTCGCTAGAAGATTGGAAAGGGAAAATATTACTAATCGAGACTAGTGAGGTTAATATGCATGAGATAGTTTTAAGTTGGTTCTTAAGAAATCTACATGCACAAGGTATTCTACATGTAATTAAGGGAATTATTGTTGGAAAACCCGCTTTTAAAGAAAAGTATGACGTATATAAATCTGTTTATAAACAAGTTGTTGGATTTGAAGCAAATTTACCTGATTTACCAATTCTATATAATGTAAACGTTGGACACGCTTATCCAATCGGTGTATTTCCACTAGGTTTGAAGTATGAAATCGATTGTGTTCATAAAACACTCACATTACTAGAACCTGCTACTGAACAATAATTTTACATAAGGAGAATTTATTATGTTAGATATTAAGCTGATTGAACCTACAATGGATTATGCAGAGGATATCTGGAGATTTCGTCAAGAAATTATTGATTCAGATGACAATGATAAGTTTGCTGGATGTGGAAATTTAGACATATGTGCTTCGCCCCAAGAATGGATTGAGGCAATTAGAATAGGAAGTGATTCTTCTACGTGCCCTAGAGATAAGGTTCCTTCTAATATTTATATAGCCGTCAGAGAAAGTGATAATAAAATTATAGGTGTAATTGATTTACGACATCATATAAATCATCCCATTTTAAGAACATGGGGAGGACATATTGGATATTATGTTAGACCTGATGAACGAAAAAAAGGCTATGCAACTAAAATGCTTAATATGAATCTTGAAAATGCTAGAAACATTGGATTAAAACGTGTTTTAATAACTTGTAGTGCTACCAATATAGCAAGTGAACGTACTATAGTAGCTAATGGTGGACTTTATGATAAAGATATTCTTGTTGGTGATGAAGTAATCAAACGATTTTGGATTAAATTATAATTAGGATTTAGATTAGTGATAATTTAAATCCTTTTATTTCTTAATAATATCTTAATTTATATAAAACTACTTACAAATGGTATATAAAGTGTTACAATATTTTAAAGCGGGGTATATTTTATGAGTAATGAAAAAGAAATCAAAAAAAATAGCGAAGTGAAAAATGATAATAAAATTGACTTATCTCAAATTTATGGCGATGCTAGTAAAAGATTAGATGGCTTAGAACCTGAAGAGGTAGCAAAGATAATCAAACAAATGCTTAGAGGAAGAGTTTAGAAGTAAGTTATTTAATAAAAATAGTAACTTATATATAAGCTATTTCATTAATGGAAAATAGTGTTAGAATTGTAAAAAATGGGGTGAGATTTTGGAGGAAGTAGTTAGTAATCAAGATAAAAAAGTTATTATTAAAGTCGAAGGAATTCGAAAGGTATATAATCTTGGTCAAGAGAAAGTAATTGCACTTGATAATATTGATTTAGATATATATAAGGGTGAAATTTTATGTATCTTCGGAACTTCTGGTAGTGGTAAATCGACACTTTTAAATATGCTAGCTGGATTAGAGAAACCAACTAGAGGAAGTGTAATGATTGGGAAAACTGATATCACTAAATTAAATGAAAGTCAGCTGGCTTTATTTAGACAAAAACATATTGGATTTGTTTTCCAATCATATAATCTACTAAATATAATGACTTCTTTAGAAAATGTCGCAATGCCGTTAATGTTTAAAGGTATTGATAAGAAGACAAGAAATAGAGCAGCTAAAAAGATGCTTAAAGAAGTAGGCTTAGAGAATCGTTTAAACCATAAGCCTAACCAAATGTCAGGTGGTCAACAACAACGTGTTGGAATCGCAAGAGCATTCGTAGGAAATCCGAAGATTGTATTTGCAGATGAACCTACAGGAAACTTAGATTCCAAAACAACAATTGAAGTTATGGAACTTATGTGTAGAATGAGTAAGGAACATGAACAAACTATCATTTTAGTTAGTCACGATCCTGAAATAGCTAACTATGCTGATCGAATTGTTCATTTAATTGATGGTAATATAAAATCAATTAAAGTTAATGACAAGAATAATAGAAATGAGGGAAAAGAAAATGAAGAATAACATAAATAAAATTTTAAAAGCTTTATTAGTATTTACGATGTTATTTCTGGGAGTAACTAATGTAAGTGCTGATGATATTGATATATCTGAGCTATATGAAGTCAAGGAAAGAGGAATTACTGTTGAATTAAATAAAAAGAATGAAGATGGTTTAATTCTTAGAGGTGATGAAGTAAATTTCAATGCAACTTTAGCAATTAATTACAAAGATTTAATGAACAAGTATTTTGAAGCAACTAATGTTTCACCAGATGACATTGATATTTTCGCACGTTTTGAATTAGCAGGTGATAGCTACTTATATTCTGAAAAACGTGATAATAAGGTTGAATATTATGAAACAGTTAATGCTTCTTCTGTTGTATTTGAATTAGAAAATAGTAGTGTCTTAAAATATGCAGGAAATGGTTCTAAAGTTCATATTGTCGGAACAGTTCGAGTTAGTTATCAAGATGCTGACGTTACACTTGATATTGATGCTGTTTATGATGCAGAAGATTTAGGTGGAGGAGAAACATATACAAAACTAGATAAGAATTTATTAGTTGCTAGATATCAATTAAGTGTTGATAAAGTAACAAAGAATACACCATTTAATTTAGATATTGATATTGTTGACCCTAACTTAGAATTCAATGCTATCAATAGTAAATCTTTTACTAGCTCTTATGTATTGTTGACATCTACAGCATTTAATTCAAGTAATAAAATTGGTACTATTTCTAATCTTCATAAAAATGAACAAGGCTATTTAGCTTATACTGTATCATTTGAAAATTTATATTGGGTTGAAGCAGGTCAAGTAACATTTAATATCAATTACCAAGGTAGAGTGTTTGATGGAGGACAAGGTAAGCAGTTCAATCAAACTAAAGATGTATCTTTAAAGATTTTTGAAACTGATGATAAGGTTACTTCAGATACTAATTTAAAACCTAAATTATTGATAACTGATTACTCTGGAATCAATAGTATTACAGCTGGAAATACTGCGAAAATTTCAGTAACTTTCACTAATACAAGTAATGATACTGCTATTGAGAATGTTGTGTTTACAGTTGATGGTGGTGGAGCATTTACTATTGCTAGTGGTGTGAATAAGTTCTATGTTGAGAAGATTGAACCTAAGGGAACATATACATTAACAGTTAATATTAATTGTTTAAAAACGACTCCTGTAGGAAGCCATGATATTGTATTTGATTCAACTTATGCTTATTCTGGAAATGATATTGAAGAAAAGACTTCAAATGTATTAACTATTCCAGTTTCTCAAATTGATAGAGTCCGTATTAATTATGTAAAAATGAGTAATGTTTACCAAGACAGTGAGAGTGAAGTAAGCTATAGTATTTTAAATAATGGATTAGCTGATGTTTATAATGCGAATATCGAAGTGTTAGATGCTGAAGGAAATATCTTAGAATCTTTATACTTAGGTAATATTAAAGCGACAGCTGAATCTAAAGGAACTAATATTTATCTTACATTCTCTGAAGAAGGCGATAAGACATTAACATTACGTCTAACATATGAAGATGAGAATTTCAATAAAAAGGAAATAACTGAAGATTTTGATATATATGTACAAGGTAATTCATGGTATTATGAACCAATTATTGATGAACCTGTATATGTAGAACCAGTAGAAGAAGAAAACAATACTATTATGTATGTGGTTGCAGGCGTAGCTATTATTGTTGTAATTGGTGGAATTGTAGTTTACCGTAAGAAAAAACAAAGTAAGGGTGTAATTAACGATGAAGATTTATGATCTTTTTAGACTTTGTGTTTCTAACTTATGGAAGCGTAAACTACGTTCTGTATTAACTGTATTAGGTGTAATGATCGGTACAACAAGTATTGTTGTAATGATATCAATTGGTGTTGGTTTAGAAAATATCCAGGAAGAACAAATTAGTAGTTATATGGATATTACTACTATTCAAGTTTATCGTACTTGGGGAGATGAAAATGCTGCTAAACTTGATGAAGAATCATTAGGTATTATTAAAAAGATTGATCATGTAAAGGCAGCGACACCATATTTTAGTTATTATTTTGATGTTGGTGATTATTCTAATTATCGAATGACTAGTGGAAGATATACTTATTCAGGCTCAGTTTATGTTGTTGATTTAAGTATGATGGCAGATTTAGGCTATGAACTAGCTGATGGTCGTTGGCCAACAGCTAAAGATGAGAATGTGATAATGTTTAATGAGAATGGACCATATAACTTTATTGACTCAACAAAAGAAACTTGGTCAAGTGGTGCATACGACTCTCAAGGTAACAAAAAGCCTTTACCTGTAGATCCACTTCGTAAACGAATTAGTATGCAAGTACAATACAACCAATTTGATGAAACTGGTAATTTAAAAACATATAGTGGAGATATTCGTCAACATAAACTAACTTCTCCTGGAATTATCAAAGGTGACAGCTCTAAAGATTACGGACAAGCTATAGCGTATATTGATTATAAATTCTTTGCTAATTTAAAAGAAGAATACTATAAGGTTAATGGTTTAAAAATGACTAATAACGACAAGATGTTTGATCAAGTGTATGTAAAGGTTGATGATATTGAAAATGTTGCTGACGTTGAAGCACAAATCAAAGAATTAGGATTTGATACATGGTCTGCTGAGCAAATGAGAGGGCAGATGAGCGATATGATGCAAACAGTACAGTTAGTATTAGGAGCATTAGGTGCTGTTAGTATGCTTGTAGCTGCCATCGGTATTGCCAATACAATGGTTATGTCTATTTATGAACGTACTAGAGAAATTGGGGTTATGAAGGTTATTGGTTGCCGCTTAGGTGACATTCGTGCCATGTTCCTTACAGAAGCTGCATGTATTGGTATGATAGGTGGTATTTGTGGTTTAATTTTAAGTCATAGCTTATCAATAGTAGTTAATATTGTTATGTCATCAATGATGGGAAGTACTGGTGATATCTCTCAAATTCCATTATGGCTTGACTTATTAGGTTTTGGTTTCTCTATATTAGTTGGTATTATTAGTGGAATTTCGCCAGCTAATCGTGCTGTAAAGATTAGTGCATTATCTGCAATTAGGCAAGAATAAGGCATAAAAATGCTTTATTCTTTTATTTTTTACATTATTTAGCACTTTGATGTTGACATTGCTAAATATGTACTATATAATACATTTGGCAAACCTGATAAGGGAGTGCTAATGGAGGTAAATGATATGCTTAGTGAGAGACAACTTACAGTATTTAAATGTATTGTTGATGAGTTCATTAAAACAGCAGAACCAGTTGGTTCTAAAACTCTTATCGAAGTTTATGATTTACCATATTCTTCAGCAACCATTCGTAATGATATGGCTGAATTAGAGAATTTAGGTTACTTAGAAAAACCACATACATCTGCAGGACGTGTTCCTTCAAGTAAAGGTTACAAGTTCTATGTGGATAATTTAATGGAATCAAAACTTGATGAAGAATCAAAGAAAGCTCTTCAAACTATCTTTGATGAACGTAATATGGAAATAGATGATGTTATTAAGAAATGTTGTGAGATACTTTCGCAAATGACAAATCTAACAACAATGGTTCTAGGTCCTGCTGCAAATACGCAGGAGCTTAAACATATTAAATTATTTCCACTTAATGAAAGAAGTGCAGTAGCAGTCTTCATCACAAGTTCAGGACATACTGAAAATCGTATCTTCCAGTTTGATGACATAGTGGCAATCGATGATATAGAAATATGTGCAAGTATCTTGAATGATCGTTTGTCTGGTACTTTAATTAGTAACGTAGTTGAAAAGCTAAACGATTTAGAACCAATACTTGCAGCTAATGTTAAGCATCATGAAGCGTTATTCCAAGCTTTCATTAATGCATTCATTAATTTCTCTAAAGGAAATACACCATATATTAGTGGTAAAAACAATATGCTTTACCAACCAGAATTCAGTGATATTGAGAAAGTTCGTAAAGTTATGAATATGTTAGAAAACCAAAGTATATGGCGTCAATATGAACAACGTGAAAAGCATGAAAAGAATGGTGTTAATGTTTCGATAGGTGATAACTTAATTGAAATAGATGATGTTTCCGTAGTTTCTAGTTCATTCCGTTTAGGAAAAGCGGAAGAAGGTAAACTAATGGTTGTTGGTCCTAAACGAATGGCTTATGACAAAGTCATTGGTATGATGGAATATATGACGAAGACAATTGAAGAATTGTTTAGTGATGAAAATTAAGGAGAATATAGAATGAACGAGAAAGATGTAAATCAAACAGTTAACGAAGAAGTTGAAGCTACAGAAGAAGTTGTTGAAACGGTTGAAGTTGATGAAATAGCTGAGTTAACTGCAAAGGTAGAAGAGTTAACAAAAGCATTAGCTGATGCAAAGAATGATTATTATAAAGCATATGCAGATGCTGAAAATAGAAAGAAGCGTCTTCAGCAAGACTATGAAACTAATATGAAATATCGTATTCAAAGTTTTGCTTTAGATATATTACCTGTACTTGATAACTTTGAAAGAGCTCTAGCTGTAAAGAGTGATGATGAATCAATTAAGAATTATCTTACAGGATTTAAAATGATTTATGATGGCTTAATGAATGCCTTACAAAAAGAAGGCGTTGAAGTAATTGAAGCTAAAGATAAACCATTTGATCCAAATGTTCATCAAGCACTTATGACTGAAAAGGTTGAAGGTGTTGAAGCTGATATTGTTCTTGAAGAGCTACAAAAGGGTTATAAATTAAAAGATCGAGTAATTCGACCAAGTTATGTTAAAGTAAGTGAATAAACTTAGGAGGAAATTAATATGGGTAACAAAATTATTGGTATTGACTTAGGTACAACAAATTCATGTGTATCTATTATGGATGGCGGAGAAGTTAAGGTTATTACAAATCCAGAAGGTAATCGTACAACTCCATCAGTAGTATCATTTAAAAATGGTGAAAGAATCGTTGGTGATGCTGCAAAACGTCAAGTAGTAACAAATAAAGATTCAGTAATCTCTATTAAACGTAAAATGGGATCTCCTGAAAAAGTACATGTAAATGATCGTGATTATACACCACAAGAAATCAGTGCTATGATTCTTGCTTATATGAAGAAATATGCTGAAGAATATGTAGGTGAAGAAATTAACCGTGCTGTAATTACAGTTCCTGCATATTTCAACGATGCCCAACGTCAAGCTACTAAAGATGCTGGTACAATTGCAGGTTTAACAGTTGAACGTATTATCAACGAACCTACAGCTGCTGCATTAGCATTCGGTATTGATAAGACTGATATCGAACAAAAAGTATTAGTATATGACTTAGGTGGAGGTACATTCGACGTATCTATCCTTGATTTAGCAGATGGTACTTTCGAAGTATTAGCTACAGCTGGTGACAATAACTTAGGTGGAGATGACTTCGATAACGTTATCGTAGATTGGATGTTAGAACAATTCAAGAAAGAAAATGGAATTGACTTAAGTAAAGATAAAATGGCTATGCAACGTATGAAAGAAGCTGCAGAAAAGGCTAAGAAAGACTTAAGTGCTATGGTTTCTACTCAAATTTCATTACCATTTATTTCTGCTGGTAGTGAAGGTCCATTACACTTCGAAGCTACATTAAGTCGTGCAAAATTCGATGATATGACTAAGTCACTAGTTGAAAGAACAATTACTCCAGTACGTCAAGCTTTAAAAGATGCTGGTTTAACTAAGAATGATATTCATCAAGTATTATTAGTTGGTGGTTCTACACGTATTCCTGCTGTTCAAGAAGCTGTACGTAATGAATTAGGTAAAGAACCTAACAAATCAGTAAACCCAGATGAAGTAGTAGCTATGGGTGCTGCAATTCAAGGTGCTGTAATTGCTGGTGATGTTCATGATGTATTATTATTAGATGTAACTCCATTATCATTAGGCATTGAAACAATGGGTGGTGTTATGACTACATTAATCACTCGTAATACAACAATTCCAACAAGTAAATCACAAATCTTCTCAACAGCTGCTGATAACCAACCAGCTGTAGATATTCACGTATTACAAGGCGAAAGACCAATGGCTGCTGACAACAAAACATTAGGTATGTTTAAATTAGATGGTATCGCTCCAGCACGTCGTGGTGTTCCTCAAATCGAAGTTACATTTGATATCGACGTTAACGGTATCGTACACGTAAGTGCATGTGACAAAGGTACTGGTAAGTCTCAATCAATCACAATTACTAACTCTTCTGGTTTAAGCAAAGAAGAAATCGAAAAGATGGTTCAAGATGCTGAAGCTCATAAGGCTGAAGACGATAAGAAACATGAAGAAGCTGAATTAAAGAATAAAGCTGAACAATTCATAAACCAAATCGATAACTCATTAGCAGATATGGGTGATAAAGTTGATGCTAAACAAAAAGAAGAAGTAACTAAATTACGTGATGAACTTCAAACAGCATTAAACAACAATGATATGGATACATTAAAAACTAAATTAGATGCACTTGAAAAAGCTGCTCAAGAAATGAGTGCTGCTATGTACCAACAACAAGCTAATCAAGCTAATGGTGCTGAAGGATTTGGTGGTGCTTCATCAGCTAACGATGATGATGTAGTAGATGCTGATTTCCAAGAAAAGTAGTCAATTAAGTAAGGCCTAGGTATCTAGGCTTTACTTTGTATATGATAAAGGAGTTTTGGTATGGCAGATAAAAGAGATTATTATGATGTGTTAGGCATTAGTAAATCAGCTACTGACGATGAAATAAAACGTGCATATCGTAAATTAGCTAAAAAGTATCACCCAGATATTAATAAAGAGCCTGATGCTGCAGATAAATTTAAAGAAATTAATGAAGCAAATGAAGTATTATCTGATCCACAAAAACGTGCTGCATATGATCAATTTGGTCATGCAGGTGTTGATGGTAATGCTGGCTTTGGTGGCGGTGCAGGATTCGCTGATTTTGATGATTTAAATGATATTTTTGGTTCTTTCTTTGGTGGTGGATTCGGTGGTGGTCGTTCATCACGTGCATCAAATAGTCCAAGAAAGGGTCAAGACCGTTATATGCAATTACGTATTGACTTTATGGATGCAATCTTTGGAAAGAGTACTGAATTAACTATTAATGTTGATGAAGAATGTCCAGATTGTCATGGTACTGGTGCATACAGTAAAGATGATATTTCAGTTTGTACTAAATGTAATGGTAGAGGTGTAGTACAACAAGCTACTAGAACGATGTTTGGAACAATGATGAATACTACTACATGTCCAGAATGTCGTGGTACTGGTAAGTTCATTAAACGTAAATGTACATCATGTCATGGTGAAGGATATGTTCATAAAACTGTTAAGATTGATGTTAAAATTCCTGCAGGTATTCAATCTGGTCAACAATTAAAGGTATCTGGTAAAGGTGAAAGAGGCGTTAATGGTGGTCCTAACGGTGATTTATATTTAGAAATCATTGTAGGTAAACATGAAAACTATACAAGAGATGGAAAAGATATTCATATTACTATTCCATTAAGTGTTGCTGATGCAGCATTAGGATGTAAGAAAGATGTTCCTACACCTTATGGTGATATAGAATTAACAGTACCAGAAGGTACACAACATGGTCAAAAGCTTCGTATAAGAGGTAAAGGTGTTCCTGATATCCGTGGTGGTGCAACAGGTGATGAATACGTTCATATTGATATTAAGATTCCTACTAAATTAAGTAGAGAAGAACGTGAAATTTACGAAAAGCTAAGAAATATCGAAAATAAGAACGGATCTATTTTTGATAAATTTAAAAATGCATTCAAATAAGAAGGGAATTAATTTCCCTTTTTTTATATTTTATAATGATTTGGAAATACTAGAATTATGGAGGAATCATTATGAAAGATATAAATACAATAATACAAGAAAAGAAACCAAAACCTAAATTAAGTAATTTAATATTTGCTTTTATTGGAGGGGCCACTGTATCAGTATTAGGTCAATTTATTATGGATATGATTGTTAGATATACTGATTTATCTAAAAGTGAAGCAGTAACACCGATGATTATCATTATAATCGCATTAACATGTTTACTAACTGGTTTAGGTGTATATGATAAACTTGCTACTATCTTTGGGGCTGGTTTATTTATTCCAATTACAGGTTTTGCCAATAGTATGTGCTCATCAGCACTTGAAAGTAAACATGAAGGTCTAGTTTATGGTATTGGATCAAATATATTTAAGTTAGCAGGCAGTGTATTAGTTTATGGTGTGGTAGCAACTTATTTAGTAGGAGTTGTACGTTTTATCTATGAGAACTTATAAATTAGATAGTACATATGTATTAAATTACGCTACTGCCGCTACGATTAATGAGGATAAAGGAGAATTAAGAGGGAAATTAGATACAGTATTTGATGATATATATTGTGATGAGAAAAACTATGAGCTAGCTGAACAAAAATTGATGAAGACTTCCATTGAAAATGTATTAAAGAAAAGCAATTTAAGACTAAATGATCTTGAATTAATTGTTAGTGGTGATTTAATGAATCAATTAATGACTACTTATTATGGTTTAAGACATATAAGTATTCCTGTAATAGGAATTTATTCAGCGTGTAGCTCTAGTGCTTTAGGATTAATCATAGGAAGTAATTATGCAGTTAATGGAAAGAAAGTATTAGTTACTACTTCATCTCATTATGCAGCTGCAGAACGACAATTTCGATATCCTAATGAATATGGGTTACAAAAGAAAGAAGTAGTTACTACTACAACTAGTGGTGCTGGATCAATCATATTGACGAGTAAGAAGCATCCAATTCAAATTGAAGCATATACACTTGGGGTTATTCAAGATTTCAACTATAAGGACGTAAATGATATGGGTGGTGCAATGTCTATTGCAGCTTATGATACAATCACTACGCATTTCAAAGATACAAATCGCTCATTTAAAGATTATGATTATGTTGTTACTGGTGATTTAGGAAGTTTAGGTTTATCAGTTTTAAAGGCATTATTCAAAGAAAATGGATATACTGATTCATTAGATAATCTAGTTGACTTAGGAACAATGATTTATAAAGGATGTCCAGAGTGCTACATGGGTGGTAGTGGATGTGCATGTAGTATGTTGATGCTTTGTGGAAAATATTTACCAATGATTGAAAATGGTAAGATTAATTCATTATTATATGTTCCTACAGGAGCTTTACATAATCCTATTGCAGTCTTCCAAAAACAATCCATTCCTTCAATTGCTCATGCGATTGTATTCAGAAAGGCGGTATAGCTATGACTTATATTTATGGTGCAATATATTGTGGTCTTATTTGTGTAATTGGCCAATTTATTTATGATCATACTAAGTTAACAGCAGGCCATATTACTAGTATATTTGTCGTTATTGGGACACTGCTAGACTTTGGCGATTTATATGATAAGTTATTAGTATTATGCGGTGCAGGTGCTAGTTTACCAATTACTAGCTTTGGACATTCATTAATTCATGGTACGATGTTTGAAACTCAAGGTAATGGCTTTCTTGGAATTTTTATGGGAATGTTTAATCTAACTACACCTGGAATTACAGCTGCAATTATCTTCTCATTTATTGTAGCTTTAATATTTAAGCCTAAATCATAGTATTATTGTAATAAATTGTTTTCATTAAAGTTAAAATCATGGTATAATCGTATGGCGAGGTGGTAATTCATGGCATTTGAAGTAGTAATTAATGAATTTAATGGTCCATATGATTTGATGCTTCATCTAATTGCTGAGCACAAATTAGATTTAATGGATTTAGATATAAATGAATTAACAACACAATACATTAACTATATCAAGTCTATGGAAGATTTCCATCTTGAAATAGCTAGTGAGTATTTGGTTGAGATGGCTAATCTTATTATGATTAAATCAAGAAGATTATTACCAGTTGAACAAGAAGAACTAGTAGATTCTTATGAAGAAGATCCAAAAGAAAAATTAGTTAAACGATTAATTGAATACCAAAAATTTAAAGAAGTTACACCAATTTTATCAGAATATTATGATGAACGTTTACTTCATTTTACTAAGCTACAAAGTGAATTTCAAAGTGATGTAGAAGATGATGGAATACCATCTAATATGGACTCTACAGACTTATTGAAAGCTATGGAAAAAATGTATCAACGTATTGCGTTAACAAATCCTCAATCTAGAAAATTTGAGGTTAAGGAAGTATCTGTTGATGAACGAAGAATTATTGTAAGACATAAATTATCTATAAGTAATAAAACAAAATTTGATTTGTATGAGATACTTCAGGATTGCAACAACATGCAAGAATTCGTAATCACATTTGTTGTATTGTTAGATATGGCAAGTCATGGTGAAATACATTTTAATTTTTTAGAAAATGATGAAGTAGAAGTTGAAAAGGGAGAATATATTTATGATGGAGTACTGGATTAGTATTATAGAAGGGCTACTATATATGGTTGGTGATGAAGGACTAACGGTTGACCAAATTGCTTCAGTTACTGAATTAGATCCACTTGTAGTAGATGAATATTTAGAACACATTAGTAATTCATGTCAAACTGATAGTAATCGTGGAATTGAACTAGTATGTTATGGTGGTTTATATAAGTTTGTTACTAAAGCATCAGTGCATGAATATGCTGCAAAACTATTCGCTCTACCAGAACGTAATAAGTTATCTCAAGCAGCCTTAGAAACACTTGCAATTATTGCATATAAGCAACCAATAACTCGTGTAGAAATAGAAGATATTCGTGGAGTTAACTGCGATGCCATGCTTCATAAGTTATTAGCTAAGGCATTAATTAAGGAAGTTGGTAGAAGTGAAGCTGTAGGTAAGCCAATTTTATATGGTGTTACAGATGAATTTATGGATGCATTTAAACTAATGAGTTTAGATGAATTACCTGAATTACCAAATCTAAATAATGATGAAGAATTAAATTTATTTAATGAAGTAGCAGAATAATACGCTTAATGGCGTATTTTCTTTTTATTCTTTTTCATCATTACAATTCATATAATTGAATGGTGATTAGATGAAATATCTTTTAATAATACTTATGATATGCCATTTATATATTAATCAAGTATCTGCAAGTACTTGTGTACTTAATTGTTCAAACAATGAAATAATTTTAGATAGAAATATGTATGATACACAATCAGTAGCAAGCATTTCTAAGTTAATGACTGCAG
>JAFXJJ010000107.1 GCA_017532345.1 Erysipelotrichales bacterium | reverse complement strand
TGGTGGTGACTATAACCATGATTTAGTTGATTCAATAGGTAAGTTTGAAACAAAACAACAAGAGCCTACTTGGATATCAACATTAACTAATGATGATATTATTGATGGTATGCATATTGTAGAGGCTATCAATAAGTATGATGTAGCTACTTGTAGAGCTGCTGAAATACCATATGAAAAAGGTGTAAACTATGAGGTTGTTGTAGATGGTTTCATCGTATCAGATAATATTTCAGTAGAAGCGTATAATGTTGATACAGGTTATAAATATTCCGATCATAATCCTGTATATATGAAATTTAGCTTAAAGTAGTGTAATATAAGGCACAGTAGTATATAAAATGTCGTTGTGTAATAATAGATTTTTGGGTATAATAATAGTCGTGAAAGGTTGTGGAATAAGATGGCTGTTTTAGAAATTAAAGATTTACACGTAAGTGTTGAAGATAAAGAAATATTAAAAGGTATTAACCTTACAATTGAAGAAAATGAAGTTCATGCGTTAATGGGGCCTAATGGTAATGGTAAGTCTACATTATTAGCTACTATTATGGGACATCCTAAATACACAGTGACTAGTGGAAGTATTATATATAAAGGACAAGATTTATTATCAATGTCTGTTGATGAAAGAAGTCGTGCAGGAGTATTCCTAGGTATGCAATACCCTCAAGAAATTCCAGGGGTATCAAACTCTGATTTCTTAAAGGCTGCAATCAATGCACGTCGTGAAAAACCTATCTCATTATTTGAGTTCTTCAAAGAAATGGAAGCTACAACTAAACAACTACAAATGAAGCCAGATTTAGCTCATCGTTTCTTAAATGAAGGATTCAGTGGTGGTGAAAAGAAACGTAATGAAATCTTACAAATGAAATTATTAAAACCTACATTAGGTATGTTAGATGAAATTGATTCAGGATTAGATGTAGATGCTTTAAAGATTGTTGCTGATACAATTGCGGATATTCGTAAAACTACAACAATGTCTTTATTAGTAGTATCTCACTATGAACGTTTCTATCAATTAGTTCAACCAACTCATGCACATGTTCTTGTAGATGGTGTTATCTTAGAAGAAGGTGGCATTGAATTAGTAACTAAGATTGATGAACAAGGTTATGATTGGATTTATGAAAAGTATCAGATTGAAAAAGCTAAGGAAGAAAAGAAAGCTGTAGTATCATTAGGTACTTGCGCAGCTGCTCCTCGTAAATAATATGAGTATGGAAGTTTTAAAAATAAACAGTCTTGATACTTTAGAATCAAATAACTATAAAGTCTTAAAACAAGGAGATGTTTATGCCTTGTTTTTAAGCGTATCTAATAACTATGAATTTCATGTGAGTAGTGATATGAAATTAAGTGTGATTGTTAATGAGGGGATTAATACTTCATTAATGATATATGTTGATGAGAATGTGCAGCAAGCATATATAAATGTAGTTGCTGAACGTGATTCATCAGCGAAGGTATTTATTTTAAATAACGCTAAGGCAACTATTAATGAGGAACATTCAATTAAAGAGAATGCTACATTAAAGATTGCTTATGGAGATTTAGAACGTGGTGAAAATGTACATAAGACTTCATATAAGTTAATGGGCGAAAATGCGAACCTAGATGTACGTATGGCATATATTAATGATGATGAAGATAAGAAGAAATTAGATATATATGTAGACCATGTTGTTAGAAATACTAAGTCAAACGTTGAAGTATATGGTGTAATGAAGAAAGAAGCTAAGTTTGTAGCTGATGTTACTAGTCATATTGTAAAGGGTGCTAGTGGTTCTGAAGCACATCAAGCTAGCCGTGTATTAAACTTTGATAGTAATGTACATGCAAATGTATCACCAATCTTATTAATTGATGAGAATGATGTGCAAGCATCACATGCATGTTCAATGGGGACTGTAGATGAAAATCATCTATATTACTTAGAGTCACGTGGATTAACACCTAATGATGCCGTGTCTTTAATTGTTAGTGGATACTTATCAGTATTAGCTACTGTTTTTGATGATGAGGAACTTAGAGAAAAGGTAAATCATATCATATTAGAAAAGGCAGGTGCATAGTAATGCGAGATTTCAGAAGGGATTTCCCAATACTGAATGATGCTAATAATCCAATATGTTATTTGGATAATTCTGCTACTACTTTAAAGCCACAAAGTGTAATTAATGCGATTACTAGATATTATGCACATGAAAGTGTTAATGTGCATCGTGGTGATTATACATTATCGTATAAAGTAAGTAAGGAATATGAAGATACTAGAGAAGTTGTTCGTCGTTTTATAAATGCGAAATATACTAAGGAAATCGTTTATACTTCAGGTACTACTCAATCATTAAATACCATTGCTTATGGATATGGTGAAAAGTATCTAAAAGCAGGAGATATTATTTTAATTGATGTAGCTGAGCATGCTAGTAATGTGTTACCTTGGTTTAGAACGGCTGAGAAAACAGGTGCAAAGATTGAATACATTGAATTAGATGCTGATGGTAGAATTACGGCAGAGAATGTTCGTAAGGCTATGAATGAGCATGTAAAGATTGTATCAATTGCCCAAGTAGGTAATGTATTAGGTTATACAGCACCTATAAAAGAGATTGCTAGTATAGTACATGAATACGGTGCAATATTAGTAGTTGATGGTGCCCAATCAGTACCTCATATGAAGGTTGATGTGCAAGATTTAGATTGTGACTTTTATTGCTTCTCTGCCCATAAGATGCTTGGCCCTACTGGGATTGGTGTAATGTATGGGAAATATGAATTATTAGAAGCTACTGATCCATTTATGTTAGGTGGCGGTAGTAATGCACGCTTTGATCGTTGTATGAATTTATTAATGAAAGAAGCACCATATAAATTTGAATCAGGTACACCTGCCATTGCTAGTGTACTTGGTATGAAAGCTGCTATTGAATATCTAGAAGAAGTAGGTATGGATTATATCGAGGCAAAAGAACATGAATTACATGAATATGCTTTATCTAAATTATCTAAGCTAGAGCATATTGTGATTTATAATCCTAAAGCAGATAACGCAATTATCTCATTTAATGTGAAGGATGTATTTGCCCAAGATACAGCAAGCTTCTTGAGTACACAAGGAGTTTGTTGTCGTGCTGGAAATCATTGCGCAAAGATATTAGTGGATTACATGGGAGAAGCTAATAGTGTACGTTGTTCAATGTATTTCTATAATACTAAAGAAGATATAGATAAGTTTATTGACGCATGTGCTAAAGCAAATAAAGATACATGCTTAGATATCTTTTTCTAAGAATTAGAAAGAAGTGAAAACTATGAGTCTTAAAGATGATGCAAGTATGCTACGATCTATTATTATGGATCATTATGAATATCCAAGAAATCATTCATTAACTGATGATACTACGTATGCAAGTAAGCATATGGCTAGTGCTTCTTGTATTGATGATATTGAAGTTCAAGCTAAGATTGAAAATGATCGTATTGAAGATATCCGTTTTGATGGTACTGCTTGTACGATTGCCACAAGTTCAACAAGTATTATGAGTGAATTACTACGTGGTAAAACAACTGAAGAAGCAAAGGCTATCATGGATCAATACTTTGGAATGATTGATGGAAAAGACTTTGATGAAGATGTACTGCAAGAAGCTGTAGCTTTTTGTAATGTAGGTCGTCAAGCAAACCGAATTAAGTGTGCTACAATTGGCTGGAGGGCTATGGCACATTTAATGGGAATTGAGGAGTATCAGGATGAAAAATAAAGAAATGTTGCCGGATACAGAGTATAAATACGGATTCCATGATGAAGACGTATCTATATTTAATACAGGTAAAGGACTAACTCGTGAGGTAGTAGAAGAAATCTCACGTATTAAGAATGAACCTGAATGGATGCTTGAATATCGTTTAAAAGCATTTGAAACATTTGAAAAGCTAAGTAACCCTAAATGGGGACCAGATTTAAGTGAAATCAACTTTGATGATTACACATATTATATTAAACCAAGTGAAAAGCAAGAAACTAGCTGGGAAAATGTACCTGAAACTATTAAGAATACATTTGATAAGTTAGGTATTCCTGAGGCTGAACAAAAATTCTTAGCAGGTGTTCATACACAATATGAATCAGAAATGGTTTATGGTAATATGCTTAAGGAAGTAGAAGATAAAGGCGTTGTATTTTTAGATACAGATAGTGCTTTAAAAGAATATCCTGAACTATTTAAGAAGTATTTTGGTACTATTGTACCTGCTACAGATAATAAATATGCAGCTTTGAATAGCTGTGTATGGTCTGGAGGTAGCTTTATTTATGTACCTAAGGGTGTTGTATTAGATAAACCACTACAAAGCTATTTCCGTATTAATACAGAGCAAATGGGGCAATTTGAGCGTACCTTAATTATTGTTGATGAAGGTGCTGATGTCCACTATGTAGAAGGCTGTACAGCTCCTAAATATTCTAAGGATTCATTACATGCTGCAGTGGTTGAAATCTTCGTGCATGAGAATGCGAGATGTCGTTATTCGACAGTACAAAACTGGTCTAATAATATCCTTAATCTAGTTACTAAACGTGCTAAGGTTATGAAGGATGGCTTAATGGAATGGATTGATGGTAATATTGGTAGTCACATCACAATGAAATATCCTGCATGTATTCTAGCTGAAGAAGGTGCTCGTGGTATGACTGTGAGTATTGCGGTAGCAGGTGAGGCACAAATTCAAGATGCTGGTGCCAAGATGATTCACTTAGCACCAAATACGTATAGCAATATTATTTCTAAGTCATTATCAAGAAATGGTGGTGCTGTAAACTACCGTGGTACAGTACGTCATGGTAAGAATGCATATAATGCAAAGAGTAAGGTAGAATGTGATACATTAATATTAGATGATATCTCTAGAAGTGATACTGTTCCTACTAATATTGTAGAGAATAATCAAAGCATCATTGAACATGAAGCTACAGTAAGTAAAGTAAGTGAAGAACAACTATTCTATCTTATGTCTCGTGGATTAACTAAGTCACAAGCAACAGAAATGATTGTTATGGGGTTCTTAGAACCATTTACAAGAGAATTACCAATGGAATATGCTGTAGAATTAAATCAATTATTGAAGCTGAATATGGAAGATTCTATTGGATAAAATTGAATTTCGTAAGGCGGCGCTTAAAAAGCGTCGCTTAATTGTAGATAAAGATAGTAAAAGTATCATTATTCAGCAAAGATTAATTGAGTTATGTAAAGACTATAAGCATATAGGTGTATATATTAATATGAAGGATGAAGTTCGTACTAATATATTTATAGAGAAGATGTTGAAATATGGTAATCATGTATATATTCCTACTACTTTAGAAACAACAATGAATTTTCACGAATTTCATTCATTTGATGAATTAAAAGTAGGAAAATATGGTATACTTGAATCAGAAGGAAGGGTACAAAATCAATTAGAATGTTTAGTGATTCCATTAGTAGCTTTTGATAATCAAAAGAATCGATTAGGCATGGGGAAAGGCTATTATGATCGATTTATTAAAGCACATGGCGATTGTACATTAATTGGTATCGCTTTTGAAGAACAACATTATAATGAGATACCAGTTGGGGAACATGATCAACGTTTGGATTTTGTAATCACTGAAAATAAAGTGTATTGATGAAATAATTTTCAGAAATATTTTGAAACAAAACCAACATTTTGATTGACAAGTGTATCTAAGTTAAGTATGATTAGAATAGTTGAGAAGAGGTGGACGTATGGAAAAAGGAAAATTAATTATTATTAGTGGTCCTAGTGGAGTTGGTAAGAATGGTATCATTGAGCGTTTCATTAACAACCCAGAATTAAACTTAGCACAAGTTATATCTATGACTTCACGTGAGCGTCGTGAAAGTGAACGTGATGGAATTCATTATGATTTCGTTACTCGTGAATATTTTGAGAAAGCTATTAGTGATAACAAACTATTAGAATACACAGAGTTCTTGGGTAACTACTATGGAACACCAATTGATAGTGTAGAACGCTTACGTTCTTTAGGTAAGAATGTATTATTGGAAGTTGAAGCTACTGGTGCAAAGCAAATTCGTAAGATTTTCCCTAATAGCGTATCAGTATTTATTGTACCTAGTTCATTAGCTGAATTAGAAAAACAAATTCGTGAACGTCGTAAGGAAGAAGAAGATGTAGTTGCTGAACGTTTAAATAAAGCTCGTAGTGAATTAAACTTAATTAGTGATTATAAATTCGTAGTTAATAATGATGATCCAGAATTAGCTGCAGAATTATGTTCATTAATCATCAAACGTTATATTGATAAAGCTGACTAATAATATGAGGACAAGTTAAATTGTCCTTTTTTTTCTGGTTTGTTTAATTGCTTTATAAAATAAATAAGAGTATAATGAATAAGGTTGGAAGCAACTATACAAAATATTTTTATTGAAAGGAAACATGGGAAATGAAGAAAGTATTATTAAGTGTATTAGCAGTATTATCATTATGCGCATGTGCAAGTGCACCAAAGGAACCAAAAATTGAAGTAACAAATGACACTATCAATGCTGTAGTAGGGCAAACAAAAGCAGATTTCAAAGATCAAATCTGTGAATCAATCAAATTATACAATGCAGCAGGTGAAGAAGTTGGTTGTGAATACTTCTATTACACAACTCCAGTTGCAACAGTAAATGCTGGTGAATATGAATTCACAATTGCTTATAAAGATGGTGATGCTGTTGCAGAAGCAACTTTAAAATTAGTAGTAAGTGCTGAATAATGATTATGATGCTTGGTGATACTATCACTGAGCATCTTTTTTTATGAAAATAAAACTGTGAAACAATTCTAATGCATAAAATATGAAAGGCTTTTCAGAAAAAAACCGTATTAGTGTAAAAAATATCTTAAAAAAACACAAGAAAATGTTCTTGAGAGAAGAACAAAAATGAAAATGTAATCGGTTACGTGTTTCTGACGTAAAGACAATTGTAAGCGATTTGATTTCAAAATGAATACGTTTTTAGGTATTTATGAAAATTTTGTGAAAATTAAAAAGTGTACTTAAATAAAGGTTTATTTGATGTTTTAATACTCTGAAAAAGCAAAATGAAAGCGTTATTTTCATGGGCGATGAAAATTTTTCAGAAAAGAGAATGTAAAAATTGAAAGTTCTGAAATTTTTTTGCGATTTTCTGTTGACAAAGGTTGTCAGTCATGTATAATATAAGTGTCGTGAAACAAAAACAGATTTCACAGGAGGGAACAAATTATGAGAAAATTATTCGTAAGTGTCCTAGCAATGATGTTATTGCTAAGCGGTTGCTCTAACTCAGGCAACGGCGGTTCTGGAAACCAAGGTGGAAACGAAAGTGAAACAATTAGTTCTGCAGACTATACAACTTTCTCTTCTACAGGTTTAGAAAACATGGACTATTTGGTTACTTACCGTGCTAGTGACCATGAGTACAACGCATTATTAGTTGACGGATTAGTTGACTATGACCGTTTCGGCTTAATCCAAAGTTCAATGGCTGAATCTTGGGAATCAAGCGAAGGCGGATTAGTTTGGACATTCAAACTTCGTGAAGGTGTTCAATGGGTTACATCTGATGGTGAACCTTATGCAGAAGTTACTGCTGAAGACTTCGTAACTGGTTTAAAACATGCTTATGGTTTTGATTCAGGTATGGCTTCAGTATTAAACGGTATCTTAAAAGGTGTTACTGAATATCTTTCTGGTACAGGAACTCTTGATGGTTTAGGTGTTGAAGCAGTTGACAAGTATACAGTTAAATATACTATGGAAACTCCTTGCTCATTCTTCCCATCAATCGCAACTTATGCATTATTATATCCAGTTAACCAAAGCTTCTTAGAATCTAAAGGTGCTGGTTGTAGTTTAACAAACCCAGATCCATCTACATGTTCATTCGGTGATGGTACTCCAGGTTCAATCCTTTATAATGGTGCTTATGTATTAACTTCTAACGTTGCTCAATCAGAAGTTAAATTCACTAAGAATACTTCTTACTACGATGCTGACCGCGTATACATCAACAACATCGCTTACTACTATGATGATGGTTCAGATACAACTGCTATCTTCAACGCTGTAGACGCTGGTACTTATACAGGTATGTCATTACCTGCATCTAACGAAGCTGTATTAACTGCTGCTCGTGAAAAATATGCTGATTCAATTTACACATCACAAACTGGTGGTTCTACTTACTGGGGTGCATTCAACTTCAACCGTCGTGCTTACGACTATGAAGGTGGAGTAGTTTCTCCTAAGACTGATGCTGAAAAAGCTGATACAAAGGTTGCTATCTTAAATACTAACTTCCGTCGTGCTGTTATGTATGCATTCGATAGAGCTGCAATGAACGCTCAATCACGTGGTGTTGATTTAGCTGAAGTTACATTACGTAATATGATTTGTGAACCAGATTTCGTAATTACTTCTGAAGGTAAACAATATTCTGATTTAGTTTCTGCTGAATTAAAAGAAATGGGTTCTGAATTAGCTGGTGCTGACTTAACTGATGGTCATGATGCATTCTTTAATAAAGATTTAGCTACTAAATATGCTAACTTAGCTAAACAAGAATTAACTGGTAAAGTTTCTAGCTTCCCAATCAAAATGGATATCTTCTATTATGGAAATAGCCAATCTCAAGCTAACCAAGCAAGTGCATTCAAACAATCAATTGAAGCTGCAATTGGTGATTTAGTAGAAGTTAACTTAATCGTATGTCAAACTACAAATGAATACTACTATTCAGGTTACTATGCTGAATTAGGTGAACAAGCTAACTACGACTTCTTCTATGGCGCTGGTTGGGGACCAGACTATGCTGACCCTCAAACTTACTTAGCTATCTTCGATCCTTACACAGGTGATATGTTATCTAACTTCGGTTTAAACCCTCAAGGTTTAGAAGATGAAGGCGATAAGAACGCTAAAGAAGTTACTGGATTAAATGATTTCCACAATATGTTACAAGCTGCTATGGCTGAAACAACTGATACTGACAAACGTTATCAATTATTCGCAGAAGCTGAAGCTTGGTTAATCGACAATGCAATTATCGTTCCTAACACTACAGCTGGTGGTGCTTATGCAATCAACCGTGTACGTCCATGGTCAGCTGCTACATTCCCAGTTGGATTATCATCATACAAGATGAGAGATGTTATCGTTGAAGATCATATCGTTACTTTAGAAGAACGTGCTGAATTCAAGAAACAATGGGAAGCTGATAGAGCTGAAGCTATCGCTAACTACACTCACTAATTAATTGAAAAAGAGCTATTCAATTTAAATTAATGAATAAACATAAAGGATAAGTGGTAAATCCCTTATCCTTTATTCACGATTATAAGCAGGGAGGTTTAAACATGAAAAGATATGTTTTAGAACGAATTATACGGTCCCTATTTTCAATTTTCTGCGTAGTAACTATCGCAATGTTTTTAGTATACTCACAAATTGATAGAAACAATGTTTTCAAAGAAGACCAAGCCGTCCTAAAATTAAAAGGACAACCCGATGCATACCTAAACTATCGTTATAGTGTTTGGGAAACATTAGGTTATTTAGATTACATGACTCAACGTGATGCTTGTACACTTGAGTATGATGTCAATTCAAAAGAATTTACAAGCTGTTTAGAAATCGGCTCTCCTGAGGCAGCTGCTTTAGGTGAACAATATAAAGCTAAAGGATATTCAGTAGAACCAACACCAGAATCTGGTGCTTTATGGTTTACTCGTGATTATACATTAGTAGAACGTATTGTACGTTTCTATAGTGGTTTAATTAATATTGATAATCCATATGCAGTTCAAGATGCTAATAACCCAGATTTAGAACGTAAGATCTATTTTGGTAATGATTTAGCTGGTAAACCAGCTTTAAAATGTTCGGGATGTGAACATAAATATTTAATTTATTTTAATTCTGATTTCCCATTCATTCATCAAAATATCGTTACATTTGATTTAGGTACATCTTATCCAGCATATAAGAACCAAGCAGTAACTGACGTTATGTCATTACGCCAAGGTTCTGCTGTTAAGGAAACTGTTACATTTGAAACAGGTTTAACTTTAGATACATCTATCTTAGATCATACTTGTACATACAAAGAAGTATTAGACCAATTAGATAGCAATAAATTCGTAGATAATTATGCTAATTGCTTAACAAATATGGCAGAAGATTCTATGATGAGTGTATCTATTAAGATGGGGCTAATGGCTGTAGCTATTGGTTATGGTTTAGGTATTCCTGTTGGTATGTTAATGGCAAGAAGAAAAGGTAAATTAGCTGATAAATTAGGTCAAGCTTACATCGTAATCATGATCTCAATTCCATCATTAGCTTATATCTCATTCTTCCGTTATTTAGGTACTCAATATATGGGCTTACCAGGTAAATATCCTGAATTAGGTGGCGCCGATTGGCGTTCTTGGGTATTACCAGTTATTTCATTAGCATTACCTCAAATTGCAGGTTTAATGATGTGGACTCGTCGTTATATGGTTGACCAATCATCATCTGACTACGTTAAGTTCGCACGTGCTAAAGGTTTAAGTGAATCTGAAATCTTCTCTAGACATATCTTAAAGAATGCAATTATTCCAATTGCTCAAGGTATTCCAGGAAGTATTATCGGATGTATCAATGGTGCAATCATTACTGAATCGTTATATGCAGTTAGTGGTATGGGTAAATTATTACCTAACTCAATTAAAGGTTTCAACAACTCAATGGTTATTGCATTAACATTCTTCTTTACATTCTTATCAGTATTTAGTTTATTATTAGGTGACTTACTTGTGACTGTGATTGACCCTCGTATTTCACTTGCTACGTCTAAAAAAGGAGGTCGTAAATAATGGAAGAAAATAAATTTGAATTCGTCCAATTTGATGAAGAATCTTCTGAACATATTGCTGCCCCTGTATACTCTTATTGGAAGAGTGTATGGCGTACGTTCTTTAAAAATAAATTAGCTATAGCAATGCTAGTTGTTGCTATATTCGTAATAATTTTCTCTCTTATATATCCAAGATTCTCTGGATATGATATTGCTGCCAGAGAACACGTAATGGATTTCTCACGTCGTTATATTTCACCAAACGCAGAATTCTGGTTTGGTACAGATAATATTGGTGACAGTTTATTCGATGCTGTATGGGCTGCTGCAGGAAGCTCATTAGAAATCGCATTAATTGTTACTGCAATTAACTTAACTGTTGGAATTATTATTGGTGCTTTATGGGGTTACTCAAAGAAATTTGACGTAATCATGTTAGAAATCTACAATATCGTGGCTAACGTACCATTTATCTTAATATTAATGGTATTAAGTTATATTATTGGTCAAGGTCGTTGGCAATTTATCTTTGCCATGACATGTACTGGTTGGATGGGTATTGCATACTTCATGCGTACGCAAGTTATGATTATTCGTGACCGTGAATATAACCTAGCATCTCGTTGCTTAGGTACTTCAACAATGACAATGATCGTAAAGAACATCTTACCATTCTTAATTAGTGTTATCGTTACATTAGTATCTCGTGATGTTCCAGGTAATATCGGATATGAAGTATTCATGTCTTACTTAGAATTAGGTCTTGACGTTAATACACCATCTCTTGGACGTTTAATTTCAAGCTATCAAGCATTCATGAATGTATATCCTTATTTATTCTGGATTCCAGTAGCAGTTTTAGCTACAGTTACAATTTCATTATACTTAGTTGGTCAATTCTTAGCAGATGCTTCTGACCCTAAGACTCATATGTAGGAAGGAGAAAGACTTATGGAAGAAAAGAATATTGTATTGTCTGCCAAAGACGTTGTTGTTAAGTTCCATGTACGTGATCGTGTCTTAACAGCTATCCGTAAAGTTTCTCTAGACTTATATGATGGTGAAACATTAGCTATCGTAGGTGAATCAGGTTCAGGTAAATCAGTATTTACTAAGACATTTACTGGTATGCTTGAAAGTAATGGTTGGGTAGATAACGGTGAAATTATGTTTGAAGGTAAGAACTTACTTGAAAACAAAAAGAATCGTGATTGGGAAAAGGTTCGTGGTGCTAAGATTGCGACAATCTTCCAAGACCCAATGAGTTCTTTAAACCCAATTAAAACAATTGGTTCTCAAATTACTGAAGTAGTTATGAAACACCAAGGCAAGACTAAGGCAGAAGCTAAAGAAATTGCCATTGATATGATGGATCGTGTAGGTATTCCTAATGCTGCTGATCGTTTTGATGAATATCCATTCCAATACTCTGGTGGTATGCGTCAACGTATCGTTATCGCTATCGCATTAGCTTGTCGTCCAAAAATCTTAATTTGTGATGAACCTACAACTGCATTAGACGTAACTATTCAAGCGCAAATCTTAAAGTTAATTAAAGACTTACAAAAAGAATATGGCTTCACAACAGTATTTATTACACACGACTTAGGTGTAGTAGCAAATATGGCTGACCGTGTTGCTGTTATGTATGGTGGTCAAATTATTGAATATGGTACTGTAGAAGATATCTTCTATAATCCTAAGCATCCATACACTTGGGCATTATTATCATCATTACCACAAATTGGTGTTAAGGGTGAAGAATTATACTCAATTGCTGGTACTCCACCATCATTATTCAATGAAATTAAGGGTGATGCGTTCGCTCCAAGAAATCCTCATGCGATGAAGATTGACTTTGAAGAAGAACCACCATTCTTCCAAATTTCTCCAACTCACTATGCTAAGACATGGTTACTTGATCCACGTGCGCCAAAGATTGAGCCACCACATGAAATCAAGGTACTTCATCAACGTATGGTTGAGATGACATCTAAGGGAGGTGCATTCTATGTCGAATAATCAAGAAAGAGAAGTATTACTATCTTGTAGAGATTTAAAGGTATCCTTCCCAAAAGGTAAAGAAAAATTCTATGCTGTTAAGGGTGCAACATTTGATATTTATAAAGGTGAAACATTTGCCATCGTAGGTGAATCTGGTTCAGGTAAAACTACTATTGGTCGTGCTATCATCCGTATCAATGACTCTGAAGGTGATGTAATTTTCAAGGGTAAAAAGATTAATGGGAAATTAACTAAAGCAGAAGATAGAGAAGTTATTAAGTCTATTCAAATGATTTTCCAAGATCCTGCTACATCATTAAATGAACGTGCTAACGTTGACTACATTATTTCTGAAGGTTTATATAACTTCCACTTATATAAAGATGAAGAAGATCGTAAGAAAAAGGTAGTTGATTCTTTAAAATCAGTAGGTTTACTACAAGAACATGCTTCACGTTATCCACATGAATTCTCAGGTGGTCAACGTCAACGTATTGGTATTGCTCGTGCAATGGTTATGGAACCAGAATTAATTATTGCCGATGAACCTATCTCAGCATTAGACGTTTCTATTCGTGCACAAGTACTTAACTTATTAAAGAAGCTTCAAGAAGAAAAGGGCTTAACATATTTATTCATCGCCCATGACTTATCAGTAGTACGTTTCTTCTCAGACCGTATTGCGGTAATTCACTTAGGTGAAATCGTTGAGTTAGCTTCTTCTGAAGAATTATTCTTAAATCCTTTACATCCTTATACTAAATCGCTTCTATCAGCAGTACCAATGCCTGACCCAGAAGTTGAAAAGAATAAGAAGTTAATTACATACGATGGAAGCTGTCATGACTATTCTGTTGACAAACCTAAATGGGTTGAAATCAAAGAAGGTCACTTCGTTAGAGGTAATGACGCTGAAATCGCAATGTATAAGAAACAAATTGAAAATAAATAATAATAGCTCCGTAAGGAGCTTTTATTTTGCCTATAAGTGTTGTATTGTAGCTAAAGATATTTTATTTGTATAAGCAATATTAATGCTTCAAAATTAAATAATGAAGTGGTAAAACACAGAAAGAGGAGTGTATGCACACACTCCTCTTTCTTAAGCCATGAAATGGTCGTTTCTATACATAAGTATTATATGCTATTTATGAATAAAAATCTATAAATTATATAATAAGCGATAGAAATGAGGTTTTTCAATTAAATTGTATGAAGCTATTTGCAACAATATATTAAATGCTAATAATGTAGATAATTTCATATATTGAAAATTTGATAATTTCTTCACAATATTGTTGACGCAAAGTAACGAAAGTGTTAGAATCTTTTTTGCGACATAGGGGTCGTATGGAGGAAGGAAAAATTATGAAGAAATTTTTAAAGGCTATTTTAGTCGCTTCTATGGTTTTCGCTACTGCTGCTTGTAGTGGTGGAGACAAAGCTGCAACTTACACAGCTACTGAAAAAGGTTTCGCTGGTGATGTTACAGTTGAAGTTACTGTAAAAGGTAATGAAATTACAGAAATCAAAGCTACATGTGATGGAGAAACTCCAGGTATTGGACAAACAGCATGTGAAAAGATTCCTGCTAAGATCGTAGAAACTCAATCTTTAGATGTTGATGCAATGACTGGTGCTACAATCACTTCTGAAGCATTGTTTGCTGCAATTACTGCAGCATTAGCTGAAGGTGGTTTAAGTGCAGATGATTTAACTGCAAAGGATAATGCTGGAGAAACTGGTGCTGAAACTCTAGATTATGATGTAGTTGTTATCGGTGCTGGTGGTGCTGGTATGACTGCTGCTATTGAAGCTCATGATGCTGGTGCAAAAGTATTAGTATTAGAAAAAGCTGCTATGACAGGTGGTAACACATCTCGTGCTAGAGGTGGTATGAATGCTGCTGAAACTCCTGAACAAGCAAAAGAAGGAATCGAAGACTCAATTCAATTATTCATTGATGACACTATGAAGGGTGGTAAAAATATCAATGATGAAGCTTTAGTTAAGACTTTAGCTGAAAACTCTGCTGAAGGTATTGAATGGTTACATACAATTGGTGCTGACTTAACAAGCGTTGGTTTATTCGGTGGTGCTAGTGTTAAACGTATTCACCGTCCAGTAAATGCAGAAGGTAAAACAATCTCTGTTGGTAGTTACTTAGTTCCAATTTTCCAATCTAACTTAGAAGAAAGAAATGTTGAAATTTTATATGAAACTCCAGCTACTGAATTAATCGTTGATGGTGGTAAAGTTGTTGGTGTTAAGGCTAATGGTGAAAAAGAATATACTATCAACGCTAAGGCTGTAATCATCGCTACTGGTGGTTTCGGTGCTAATAGTGATATGGTAGTTAGTTATCAACCAAGCTTAGAAGGTTTCATGTCTACAAATGCTGCTACTATTACTGGTGATGGTATTAAGATGGCTGAATCTATTGGTGCTGCTACAGTTGATATGGAACAAATTCAAATTCACCCAACTGTTGAAGCTAACACTGCTGGTTTAATCACTGAAGGTTTACGTGGAGATGGTGCTATTTTAGTTAACCAAGGTGGTAAACGTTTCGTTAACGAATTATTAACTCGTGACGTTGTAAGTGCTGCTGAAATTGCTCAAGAAGGTTCATATTCTTGGTTAATCGTTGACCAAGCAATGGTTGACAAATCTGCAGTTATCCAAGGTTACATCAACAAGGGATATACAACTAGTGGACAAACATATGAAGAATTAGCTAAAGCATTAAATATGGATGAAGCTACATTCGCTGAAACAATGAACAATTGGAATACTTACTGTGCTAACAAGAATGATCCAGACTTCCAACGTGAAGGTATGGAAAATGATTTAAGCACTGCTCCATTCTATGCAATTAAAGTAACTGCTGGTGTTCACCATACAATGGGTGGTTTAAAAATCGATACTGAAACTCATGTATTAAATACTAATGGTGCAGTTATCGAAGGTTTATATGCTGCTGGTGAAGTAACTGGTGGTGTTCACGGTGCTAACCGTTTAGGTGGTAACGCTGTTGCTGATATCGTTGTATTCGGACGTATCGCTGGTCAAGAAGCTGCTGCTTACGCTGCAAAATAATAATTAGAAATAATTAAAATATAGTCTCAGATCACAATGATTTGAGACTTTTTGTTTATTATTTAATGATTAGTGATAGAACACAAGCTGTTATTACTAATGTGCGTTATCTAGATGAATCAGTAGGATTAGAAGATTGTTTAGTATTGTTTATCGATTCATCAGGATTTGAAACTGCATTGGTAATTCTTCTAATTAGTAGGAAATGTTAAAAGTTTATGAGTATCTTCTAAGTTTAGAGACAATAATATGATGATATTTAATTACAATTGTAATAAATTAAGTTATAGATTAATTTTTGTATAAATAATCATAAATCTTAATGAAAATTATGTTATAATATGAATGCTACCTACCTCTTTCGTATAAGCGAAAGGGGGTGAATGCCATGAAATCGGTTATCACTGTAATATTAACTTCTGTCATAGCAGAAATGATTGTGTATCTTATCTGCAAGTGGCTCAACAAGAAGGATTAGGTAGCAGAGCACAAAAAAGGAGTGTTGCAGCACTCCTTTCTAATACCGATGAAATCGGTTATCACTGTATAATAATATTATATGATGATTCTCTAAAAAAAACAACATAATTAATTATACTATAAAAAACACCAGTGCATAACACACTGATGTTTTGCTATTTCACGATAAATCCATAAGTAATGATTAAACTAGCTATTACTCCAATTATACCTACATATAAAGGAACATTAGTTTTACCTTCTCTACCAGCTTGGCGTTCATCTAGATAATCTTCATAGTCATTAGCAGGTAAATGATCACGATTGAATTTACCACCACGTTTTAAGTAATATGTAATCGCATCATAATCACCTTTAAGAATACTCATGTTTACCATTCCTACAATTACTAATGTAGCACTAATAATAAGTAGTGAATCAGCAAATACTGTTAATCGATTTGTATCAGTACGCATTGATGAGATAAAAGCTAACATAACAGCAAGTATTGCTGTAACAATCATTTGATTAATTTGTTCTTTTGTAAATTTCTTCATTAGAAAACCTCCACAATATTATTATAATACGAAAATATGATGATGTATATTTAAAAATATGATATTATTCTTATGGTGATAAAGATGAAAACATATTTAATAGATTTAGATGGTACTATGTATAAAGGCACAAATATAATAGATGGGGCGAAAGAATTTGTAGAGTATTTACTAAAGAATAATATAGAGTTTTATTTCTTTACTAATAATTCCTCACGTACTCCTAAGGAAGCAATGGAGCATATGACTTCACTAGGCTTTGAAGGTATTACACCCAAACATTTCTATACATCAGCAATGGCAGCTGCGAGATATGTTGCAATGAATTATAAGGAACGTAATGCTTACTTTGTTGGTCAAAGTGGGATTGAAGAGGCTTTAATTCAAGAGGGCTTTACTATTGTTGAAGATGGTGCTGACTTTGTGTTTATTGGTTTAGATAAAAAGGGAACATATGAGAAATATAGTAAAGCATTACGTCAGTTAGTTAAAGGTGCTATTTTAGTAGGAACTAATAACGATCGTATCTTACTACAAGAAAATGGAGCTAATATTGGTAATGGTTCAATTGTAGCGATGTTTGAATATGCATTAGGAAGAGAAAGCTTAAAGATTGGGAAACCACATCCAGCATGTATTGAGGTCTTCTGCGAGATGTTTAATAAACGCAAGGATGAATGTATTATCATTGGAGATAATTTAGAAACAGATATTCTATGTGGTGTAAATGCAAATGTAGAAACTGTTTTCGTAACTAGTGGTGTTCACAAGATATCGGATATTGAACGACTACAAATCAAACCAGACAATATTATTACTAATTTGAAAGAATTAATTAAAGAATAAAGGTAAATACTAAGAGCATATAGTGTAAAGAGGTGATTATTATTCATTATCTCATTATGTTACTATATGCTTTTTTTAAGGCCTTTCTACCATTACCATCATTAGAGGTCATTCTTATACCTTTTGTTGTCGATTATCCAAATCAAGTCATACCACTAAGTATAATGGGAGCAATAGGAACCTTTCTAGGTGGCTCTGTAGGATATTTCATAGCATATTTCCTAGGAAATAATTTACTTAAAAAGCTAACAACCAACGATTCTATTGAGCATGGGATGGAATTAATAAGAAAGCATGGTGTACTTGCTGTATTTATTGGTGGCATAACCCCCATACCTGATTTTATATTGTGTTATCTAGCTGGACTAGTAAAAATGAATTATTGGTTATTCGCATTAAGTGATGCGATTGCTAGATTATTAAGAAGCTTTTTGGTGTGTTACATGGTGGTATTATTTGGTTATGTGATAGACATGGATAAGTGGGGAAGCCTATTCTCACTTGTAGTGATATTATATTTTGTGTTGAAATGGGGCTTTAAGAGAGAAAAATAGGTGGATATCCACCTATTTTGTTTAACTACATTCTTTCTTTACACATATCTATAAAATCAACGAATAAACGCATATGCTCTTCAACATCCACTAACTTTTCAGGATGCCACTGTACTGCGAATAAATCTCTCCCTTCAACAGCTTCAATAATGCCATCTTCACTTACACCTGAAACAGTTAATCCATTTCCTAAAGCTTTAATTGCTTGATGATGATAACTATTTACCATGAATACTTTGCCGAACACTTGCTCGCCATAAGTTCCCTTTTCGAAGTAAACGAGGTGTTCAGTTTTACTATGTCCGTCTTCACGCATTGGGACATATTCCGAAGGTAAGTCTTGATAGAGAGTACCACCAAAGGCTACATTGATAGATTGTATTCCTCTACATATTCCAAGGATTGGTTTACGGAATTTATAGAAATATGAAATTAATTCCATATCCATCTTATCTAATGCATAATCTGCACATACTGTTGTAGGATGCTTTGGTTGATTGTATAGGCTAGGCTCTAAATCATCGCCACCCGTAACTAGCATACCTTCACATAAATCACCAATGATTTCTAGTTGTTCAAGGGCTTGTGGCGGACAAATAACAGGAATTCCACCAGCTTTAATAATAGCCTCTGTATAAGCTTTATTTACTTGCCATGCAGGATTATCTCCATTCATACATTCTCTTGCAGTTATTAGTATTCTAGGCTTCATACTTTAATCTCTCCCAACTCTTTATTATATTTATTAATAATAGCTAATAGTTTTATTTCATCTAAACTTACCATATATGTAATTGGTGAAGGTATCTCAGGCTCATCAATTATATACTCATAAACAGTTACATCATACCAGTTATTATGCTTATAGCCTGTATGCTTCCAATATCCACACTTAGTAAAGCCAAGCTTCTCATGTAGCTTCATACTAACTTGATTAGCACTAGTTACTAATGCATAAATGCGTAAGTATCCTAATTCCTTTAAAATATCTTTTAGGGCATTAAATAGTATTGTAGCAATATGATATCTGTGATATTCCTCTTTTATATATATACTCCAATCTACATTCCATCTATAAGCAGCTCTTTCGTGAAATGGTGATGCATACACGTATCCTATTACTTTATTATCATCCTTCACAACTAAATAAGGATACTTAAATACTAGCGAATCAATACGTGCTTGAAATTCATCTAATGAAGGAACTTCAGTTTCAAAGGTAATGGCAGTATTTAGAATATATGGCTTATATATTTCTAATATCGCTTTAGTATCTTCCATACTAACTAATGATATTGATAGCATAGTCATCACTCCTAAGATAATTATATACTATTACTATGAATTTTTAAGTGAGAAATTTACCTTTTTCTTGCTTTTTTTAAGAGTTTTGGTAAACTATTATGGGTGGTGATAAGCATGCATATTAAAGACCTTTTAAATGAAGTAATAAATACGAATTTGGATAAGCTTATTTTAAGTAATGTGAAACAGAAATCCTATGATTATCATAAGATTACCGCAAGATTAGTAAGTATCAAAGGTGAAGCTGTTATTCAATTAGAAAAGTTTACGAAAACACAAGCTATGCATGAGAATCTTTCACTTGATGAAGCTATTAATAAATTAGTATTATATGCAGAATATTATAAACAAATGGATGTTTATACATCAACGCATTCTTATGCTGTGAAGATGAAGAATATTACTGATATTCATGTATCTAAGAAGCAGCTACAAAATGTAAAGCAAGTGAAGGTAAAGTCACAAAACCGTGAGAAGCAATACATATTAAGTGAAGGGATGAATATACCTGCCTTAGTAGATTTAGGTGTATTTACGAAAGACTTTAAGATTGTGAATACGAAGTATGATAAGTATCGTCAATTAAATCGCTTTATTGAAATGATTGATAATGTGATTAGTAAAGAGGATAAAGACTATTATCATATAGTAGATTTTGGTTGTGGTAAAAGTTATCTTACATTTGTTATCTATTATTACTTTACACAAATTAAAAAGAAACGTGTAAAGGTAGTAGGTATGGATTTAAAGGATAGTGTTATTAAGCATTGTAATGAAGTAGCTAGTAAGTATGGATATAAAGACTTACATTTTATTAGTGGTGATATTAAGGATTATGTATCCGAAGAACCAATTGATATGATGGTTACATTACATGCGTGTGATGTGGCTACTGATATTGCCATGTTTCATGCCATTAGTAAAGATGCTAGATTATTATTCTCGGTTCCTTGCTGTCACCATGAATTAAATAGTAATATTAAAGCTGATTCCATGAGTTTTGTATTAAAGCATGGGATTCTTAAAGATCGTTTAAGTGCTATTTATACGGATGCTATGAGAGGACAATTACTTGAGATTTGTGGGTACAATGTCGATATGCTGGAATATGTCGATGATGAAGGTTCATTAAAGAATATTATGGTACGTGCCAAGAAGCAAGGTATAAGTAAAGAGAAGAAAGCACGTTTATTAAAAGAGTTAATAGTATTTGAAAATGAGATTAATGGTAAGTGTATGTTACATAAGCTATTAGAAGGTAATAAGTTATTATAGGAGGATTTAAGATGAGTGAAGCTAATAAATCAAATTTAGAGAAGATGCGTGAGGTTGTAGCTAAAAAACAAGCTAAGAGTGCCGTTCAACGTGGTTTAGGTGATAAAGCTGCTAAGACTATGGGGGAAAAGCGTAAGAAGATGTATAATAAAAAATCAGGTGGATTATTTGATAAGTAAGAACTGGAGATAGTTCTTTTTTTATAAACATCTTAATTGACGTTAGTGCTAATAAACGATAAAATAGAAATAAGGTCGTTTTTACGGCATCATATGATTAAATATAATAGAAAGGAGTTTTCATATGAGAACACAAACTTTATTGGCAACAGCTAAATTTGCGAAATGGAATGAAGCATTTGAAACTGTTGCATTACCTCATACTTGGAATAATTTAGATGGCCAAGATGGTGGAAATGACTATTGGAGAGGTATTGGAAGATACGAAATCGAACTTCCTAATCCTACAAAAGGAAAGAAACAATATATTGAATTCCAAGGTGCTAACCATGTTGCTACAGTATATTGTAATGGACGTGAGTTAGGTACACATAAGGGTGGTTTCTCTACATTCCGTTATGACTTAACACCAGCAATGAAGGATGAAGGTAACGTATTATCAGTAGTAGTTACTAATGCTATTAGTGATATTTATCCTCAAACAGCTGACTTCACATTCTATGGTGGTTTATATCGTGATGTAAACTTCATTGAAGTTAATGAAACACACATCGATTTATTAAAGGATGGTACAGCTGGTGTATTTGTTACTCCTCATTGTTCTGGTAAGACTAGATTAGATGTATTCCCAGTTAATGCTGCTGATACATTTGTATCTGTTGAATTAAAGGATGCAGAAGGTAATGTAGTAGGTACTGCTGGTGCTCCTGCATGTGAACATACTGATATTATTATTGATGTAAAGAATCCTCATTTATGGAATGGTATGGCTGATCCTTATTGTTACAGTGCTGTAGTTAAGCTAGTAAAAGGTGAAGAAGTAGTTGATACAGTTGAAGTTACATATGGTTATCGTTCATTTAGTGTAAATCCTAATACAGGCTTCTGGTTAAATGGTAAGAATGTGCCATTACGTGGTGTATCTCGTCACCAAGATAGATTAGATAAAGGTTGGGCTATTTCTAAGGCTGATCATGAAGAAGATATTGCTCTTATTAAGGAATTAGGTGCTAATACTATTCGTTTAGCTCACTATCAACATGATCAATATTTCTATGATTTATGTGATAAGACTGGTTTTGCTTTATGGGCTGAAATTCCATTTATCTCTAAATTTATTCCTTCAAAAGAAGCTTATGAAAATACAATGAGCCAAATGAAGGAATTAGTAGCACAAAACTATAACCACCCATCTATTTTCTTCTGGGGTATCTCTAATGAAATCTTAATTGGTGCTGACAATGAACCACTTCGTAAGAATTTAAGAGACTTAAATACTCTTGCTAAGACAATGGACCCAAGTCGTCTTACTACGATTGCTGAGGTATCTGGTACACCAATGGATTCAGAGCATGTATATATTAC
>JAFXJJ010000106.1 GCA_017532345.1 Erysipelotrichales bacterium | reverse complement strand
TTTAATTCATCAATATAAATATCCTTTAAAGTATTTAAAGATGAATATCCACTACCAAAGTCATCCATTGAGATTTTAAATCCTGCAGCATGTAACTTCTTGATAGTTTCAAGCATTAGCTCTGGATTATCAGTATACGCTGACTCAGTAATTTCTAAGTGTAATGATACTGGATCTACACCATAACGCTTAACTAACTCAATAATAATATCAGCTAAGTAAGCATTATAGAAATTAATTCTAGATACATTTACTGATATTGGGAATACATGTCTACTTTCATCCTTCCACTTACGAAGGATCTTACATGCAGCCTCCCAAATATAGTAATCTAACTTAGAAATAAACCCATTCTTCTCAAAGATTGGAATAAATACACCTGGTGAAATAATACCCTTTTCTGGATGATTCCAACGTACTAGTGCTTCAGCAGCAACTGGTCGATTCTTTGCGGAATTCCATTTAGGTTGTAAGTATACAACAAATTGATTTTCCTTTAAAGCACTACGCATTTCATTAATAATTTCTTGTTCTTTGACTAAATCATCACGTAGCTTAGGATTATAAATAGCATAATAATCAGTATAATTGCCTTTCACTGTTTTCGCTGCCAAAGTAGCTGAATCATACATCATACTAACAGGCATTGATGGATCTTCAACTTGATAGATACCAACAGAAGGTACAATATCAAATCCTCGATTAAACGATAATAACGCATTCTTGATGTTATCTAACATTATTTTAATTTTCTTTAAATCATATGGTACAAAGAATCCGAAAATATCATCTTCAATTCTGCCACATACACCAGTTTCAAAATCAACTAATCCTAATCGTAATTGTTGCGCAACAAAGCATAACAATTTATCTCCCTTAGCCATTCCAAAATATGAGTTATACATTTTAAAATGGTCAATATCAATACGACACATCGCAAATTGTGTTTCAGGATGATATTTCATTAATGCCTCTACTTCTTCATAGAACTTATTACGTTGGTATAGCTCTGTTAATTCATCATAATCAACTTTATGCTTAAATTCTTTATATAATGTTAATTGGCTACGATCAATCGCATTCTTAATTCTAAACTTTAAAATATTCGCATTATATGGTTTAGTAACATAGTCCCAAGCACCTACACCTAAAGCCTTTGTTTCACTTGCAACATCATTACTACCAGTAATAACGATAATTGGAGTATTAGAGTATTGGTCTGTTCCCTTCAGCATTTCAATAAAGGTAAAGCCATCTATCTCGGGCATTATTAAATCAACTAGTATTGCTGATATCTCAACACTAACTTCTAGTAATATATCAAATGCTTCTCTTGCTCCTTTAGCCTCTATCACATTATAATCATCACTAATACATCTTTTTAGAAAAGTTCTACTAAATGCATCATCATCGACAATTAAAACTGTTTTCTCAAGAAACATAAACACTCCTCCGTTCTAGTCTATATATTTATGATAACGTTTATTATAATCTATTATATACCTTTATTAATATTTTAAAGTGAAATAGTAATGATTGCAAGTAAAATACTCTTGTATTAGGAATAATTAATGATGTATGGTACAATATATAAGTACTATTAGGAGATTATTATGCAGAGTAAAAGAAATATTTTATTGCTATTTCTAGCAGCTTTCATATGGGGTACAGCCTTTGTGGCACAAAGTGTATCTTTAAATTATATTGGACCACTTACATTTAATTCATGTCGATTTATTATTGGTTGTTTAGTATTATTACCCTTTGTTGTGCGAAATACTCGAAAGGGTGAGCCATATATTAATAAACAAACATTATTAGTAGGATTAGCATGTTCATTCGTATTGTTTATTGCTGCCAACCTACAGCAAATCGGGCTTCAATTCACTAGTGTAGGAAAAACTGGTTTCTTAACGGGATTATATATTATTATAGTACCTTTCTTAAATAGACTTTGGTTTAAAGAAAGATTATCGAGAAATATCTTTATTGGATTATGTCTAGCTACTATTGGACTATACTTATTAAGTATTACAGAATCATTTACAATTGAATCAGGTGACCTTGTTTTACTGACTTCGGCGTTATTCTTTGCCTTTCAAATATTAATTGTTGATCACTTTGCATATGACTTAGATGGAGTGAAAGTATCTTGTGTACAATTCTTTGGTGTATCGATACTATCAATGATTGCTGCAGTACTTACAGAAGATATTGTAGTACCCTCTATCATAGATGCTTATGTTCCTATTTTATATACTGGAATATTATCATGTGGATTAGCATATACACTACAAATTATTGGACAAAAAGATGTGAATCCTGCGCTTGCTTCATTAATTCTATCATTAGAATCAACAATAGCTACGATAGCCGCTTTCTTTATCCTTAACCAAACATTAACACAAAGAGAATTAATTGGCTGTATCTCTGTTTTTTGTTCAGTTATAATTGCCCAAATACCTAATAGAGTAAAGGATGTGAATTAATATGGATGTGATTACTGATTTAAAGCTAGCCATAGCTTTACTAAGAGATAAACGTATTCTAGTATCTAGTAATTCCAAAGCACGTACACTAATACTTATGAGAGATTCTAAGATTGTGGTATTGAGTGAGAATGCTACATACACAATTACTGAAGAAGATTTCGTAGATATCTTTAAAAATGATACATTCGTGATTTATACACAGGATACTTATGATGCACTAGCAGCTAATGAAAAAGACATTGAATACTACAGTTGGAGACATAAATAAAGGGATACACAATGTATCCCTTTTTAACGTTCTAATGTAAATCCTTTACCTAATACTTCATTCGTATTAGAGATCGTGATAAATGCTGTAGGATCAATTTCATGAGCAATACTAGTAATAATGTGTACTCGTCGATTACTTGTAATCACAAGCACTGCTTGACTCTTCTCTCGTGTATAACCTGTTTCAATATCTAATAGTGTTGCACCAACATCTATCTTTGATAAGATAGTATTTAAGATTTCATTATAGTTTTTAGATATAATCATAATTTGTATTTGACTCTTACCAGATACAAGGACATAATTCACGGCAAACGTTGTGATTAAGATTAATAAAATTCCATACAAGATTTGTTCTGGTGTAGAAAAGGCAATTTGCAGTAATAATACTGAAATATCAACAATACGCATAGTTGAAGCTATTGGTAAGTGGAAATACTTATTAACGATTAATGATATACAATCTAAACCTCCAGCACCTGCTCCCGATTTCATGATAATACCTGTACCAATACCTAGTGCTAACGCAGCAAAGATAGTGGACAATAAAACATCATCAGTAATAGATTGAATAAAAGGTATTTCTTGTAGAAATTGTAGAATTAATGGATATGTAAGAGATGCTGCTATCATCGACAGTAGATATTCTTTTCCCATGCCTATGTAACTTACTAATAATACCAACACTGTAATGAGATAAACAGCAATTGTAAGAGGTACATTTAGATAGTGTTCAAAAGCTAAAGCTAATCCCGTAACACCACCCATAATTAATCCATGAGGCAATACAAAGCAGACAACCCCTAAGGTTAGAATAAAGTTACCTACTAATACACTCAACAACATATTTAACTGTGTTTTATTCATTTTATATACCTCCATTCTTAAAGATGATAGAATATTCACAACCAAAAATCAATCTTTATTTTAAATTTCTTCGTATTATAACTAAATTGTATCATATTAACAAATAGTGTATAATACTTTTATAAACGAAAGGAAACTAAAATATTATGATATTATATACTCTATATAAAAATGCATATCGCGATATCTCATATTTAGAGAAACCTATCAATGAAAAGTTCTATATTAATATAACGAATAAATGTCCTTGTTCTTGTACATTTTGTTTACGCCAAACAAAAGAAATGTTAGAGAATAATAGCTTATGGTTAAAGGAAGATCCTACTTCTACCCAAATTATTTGTGAACTTAAGAAATATGACTTAACACTAGTACCTGAAATTATTTTCTGTGGCTTTGGTGAACCATTAGAAAATATTGATGTGGTATGTGAAGTAGCTAAATACATCAAGGATACTTATCCAAACATTCATATACGTGTTAACACAAATGGACTTGGAAATTTAGTCCATAATAAAGATATTACACCATCTTTAAAAGGTTTAATTGATACTATATCAATTAGCTTAAATGCCTCTAATAAAGAAGAGTATCTTAAAGTTACAAGAAGTCGCTTTGGCATCGGCTCATTTGATGCAATGTTGGAATTCGCAAGACTATCAAAAACATATGTACCTAATGTCGTGTTGAGTGTGGTTGATGTGATTGGAAAAGAAGAAATCCAAAAGTGCCAAACAATTTGTGACAATCTAGGTGTAAAATTACGTGTTAGAGTTTATGAAGAATAATTAATGAAATGAGGTAATAATATGTTTAATTATATGAACCATGCTACTACAGCTGAAGAAATCGAGGCAGCTATCAATCAAGATTTTGTAACAGTATTACTATTTAGTGCTCCTTGGTGTGGAGATTGCGTATTTGCCAATACATTTATGGAAAAGGTTATGAAAAAGTATGAAGATGTAAACTTCTTATATGTAAACCGCGATGACTTTATAAACCTATGTGAAGTATTAGGTATAATGGGAATCCCTAGTTTTGTAGCTTTTAAACAAGGAAAAGAAATCGGACGTTTCGTATCACGTTTTAGAAAAACTGAACAAGAAGTTTGTGAATTCTTAGATACAGTTAAATAAATAAAAAAAGATTGAGGACCTATCAATCTTTTTTTATGGAAACAATCATTTGAGGACTTTATACGATGCAGTTGCTAATACATCGTATGCTAGCGTCTAATCTTGATATAATATTATTTCTTAAGGGAGGTTAAGAGAATACTAACTACAATCTATTTGCCAGTGATTATTATTGTAGTTATTGCAGAATTTATCACACCATAATTAGAATAAGCTAACTTTCTATTATAATTATTAGTTAGCCTTAGCTAACTATATACATGATACATCATTATTATAATCATGTCAATATAATATTTGAAACTTATATAGTTTCATCATCAAAAAAACTGCCGACTTTCATCGACAGTTTAACTAAAACTTTTTGAGAATTTCTATTTTTTGAAATACTGTACACCTGCTTCAAATAGTTTTTGATCCATTTCTCCATAGATGTTCTTATTTCTATTGTCACCTTGACGTTCAGAGTGCGCCATCTTTCCAAGTACACGACCATCTTTTGATACAATACCTTCAATAGCACAAATAGAACCATTTGGATTATATGGAGAAACCATTGTTGGTTGTCCTTTTTCATCTACATATTGAGTAAACACTTGTCCATTATTAAACAATTCTTCAATAACATTCATTGGTGCAACAAATCTTCCTTCACCATGGCTAATAGGAACACGATGTACATCGCCTACATTTACATTAGCTAACCAAGGAGATTTTACTGAAGAAATTCTTGTTTCTACCATTTGAGATAAATGACGTCCAATTGTATTGAAAGTTAATGTTGGATCATCTGCTTCCATATCTTTAATCTTTCCATATGGTAATAATCCTAGTTTAACTAATGCTTGGAATCCATTACAAATACCAATCATTAAACCATCACGATTTTCTAATAAATCAGTAATTGCATCTTTTAGCTTTGGATTTCTTAATACAGTTGCGATAAACTTACCAGACCCCTCTGGTTCGTCTCCTGCACTAAATCCACCAGGAATCATAACAATATTAGCACTCTTAATAGCAGCTTCTAATTCATCAATACTTTCCTTTAACATGCTTTCTGTTTTATTTCTAATAAGTACTAATTGAACTGTGGCTCCTGCCTTCTCAAAAGCGCGTTTTGAATCATATTCACAGTTTGTTCCTGGGAATACTGGAATTACTACTTTTACTTCATCCACTTTTACATGAGCTTGTAATGATGATCTTTCTAAGCAATCCTTAACGATAACTTCATTTGTTGGAGCTTGTTGCTTTGTTGGATATACATCATCTAATACACTTTCATATAAACTATACGCTTTATCTAAAGAAACTGTTTCATTTCCATATGATACTGCATTCGAATCTGTTGTGTGACCAATAATTCTAGTATTTGGCAATTGTACAATAGTATCATTTTCTACTTCAACAACGATATTACCATAGTTTTTAGCAGTTAATGATTCTAATGAATTCTCAGTATTTAATTCAATTCCAACTGCATTACCAAATGCCATCTTGTAAACAGCTTCAATAACGCCTCCATCTTTAACTGTATATGCACTATAAACTTTGCCTTCCTTCATTAACGCCATAACTGCATCATATTGCTTTTGTAAAGCATCAAAATCAAAGACATGGTATTTATCCTTTGGTAATTCAAATTCAACTAATGTATGACCTACACCTTTTAATTCAGGAGTAATAATATCTTTCGTTTCTGCTTTAGTAATAGCAAATGAAATTAGTGTTGGAGGTACATCAATATCTTCAAACGTACCTGACATTGAATCCTTACCACCAATAGAAGGCAGTTTTAATTCTGATTGTACACGATAAGCTCCTAATAAGGCAGCATATGGTTTTCCCCACTTGCTAGGCACATTTAATAACTTTTCAAAATATTCTTGGAATGAGAAACGAATTGTATGATAATCGCATCCCATTGCTACCATTTTCGCGATAGATTCCACAATAGCATAAATACTTCCGTGATATGGAGACCATTTTGAAATCACTGGATTATATCCATATGCCATAACAGAACATGTAGTAGTTTCTTTTCCTAAAACAGGGATTAAAGCTGCCATACCTTCTGTTTCAGTTCTTAATAATTTCCCACCAAATGGAGATAATACAGTTCCATTACCAATAGAAGAGTCAAAGCGTTCGACTAATCCTTTTTGACCACATACGCTAAGTCTTGATAGAACTTCTTTAGTTGTTTCTTCAAAATTAGTTTGTTTTACACTATCAAAAGGTGTATTTTCAAAATTTGGTAACTTAATTTCAACATTTTGGTAGCGACTAGCACCATTTTTATCTAAGAAAGCACGATCAATATCAACAATTGTTTGACCTAGATATGTCATAACTAAACGATTCTTATCTGTAACTTGTGCCACTTGTACAACTTCTAAATTTTCATTTGCGCAAGCTTCCATGATGAATTCTTTATCTTTTTCATCAATTACGATAGCCATACGTTCTTGTGATTCACTGATTGCTAATTCAGTACCAGTTAATCCTTCATATTTCTTTAATACAGCATCTAAATTAATATCTAATCCAGGTGCCAATTCTCCAACAGCTACACATACACCACCAGCTCCAAAGTCATTACAGCGAATAATTTTTTCTGACACTAATGGATTTCTGAATAAACGTTGAATCTTTCTTTCTTCAACTGGATTACCCTTTTGTACTTCAGCCCCTGCTGATGTAGTAGTCTTAACTTCATGAGATTTAGAAGACCCTGTAGCACCACCAATACCATCACGGCCAGTTCTACCACCAATCAATAATACAACATGACTAGCAAGTGGTTCTAAACGCTTAACTTGGGCTTTTGGTGCTGCAGCTACTACAGCTCCTACTTCCATACGTTTAGCAATATAACCTTCATCATAAATTTCATGAACATAACCTGTAGTTAATCCAATTTGATTTCCATAACTTGAGAAGCCATGAGCTGCTTCTTGACAAATTTTACGTTGAGATAGCTTACCTTTTAATGTTTCATCAAGTGATTTTCTAGGATCTCCTGCCCCTGTAATTCGCATTGATTGGTACACATATGCTCTACCTGATAGTGGATCACGAATAGCTCCACCTAAGCAAGTAGCAGCCCCACCAAATGGTTCAATTTCAGTTGGATGGTTATGTGTTTCATTCTTAAACATCAATAACCAATCTTCTTCACCTTCCGTTGTATTTATTTTAATCTCAACCGAACATGCATTAATTTCCTCTGAAACTTCTAGATCATCTAAATAACCTTGCTTTCTTAATTCCTTCATTGAAATTGTTGCAAGATCCATTAAAGTCATTGGACGCTTTGTATCAATTCCATATACTAAATGTCTAGATGTCTTATAATTCTCTACATCTTTTTCTAAAATTTCTTTAAATGCTCCTGATTCAATATCTAAATCAGTAATTATTGTTGCGAATGTAGTATGACGACAATGGTCAGACCAATATGTATCTAAAACTTTAATTTCAGTTTCTGTAGGATTTCTTTTTTCTTCATTCTTAAAGTAATCTTGCGTAACTTTTAAATCATCTAAATTCATGGCCATGCCATTAGCTTTAATGAAATTTTCTAAATCTGCATCACTAAAATCAATAAAGCCCTCAATTATAGGAACTAAATCAATTTTAACTTCAGCATCACTTAAACTTTCAGGTTTCTCTAATGAAGCTAATCTTTGGTCAACTGGATTGATTAAGAACTTTTGAATCTTCTCAACTTCTTCTACGCTTAAATCACCAGTCACAACAATTAATTTAGCGCATCTAACCTTAACATTCTTTTCTCCTGTCAATAATTGGAAGCATTGCTCACAAGCATCAGCTCTTTGATCATATTGACCAGGTAGATATTCAATCGCAAAACATTGGCTTCTTAAATTAACTGGATAATCTTCAGTAAAAACATAATCAACCATTGGTTCACTCAAAATAGTAGGAATACCTTGAACTAACACATCATTAGTAACTCCTTGAATATCATAGCGATTTACTACACGTAAATCTTCTAGATTATCTAATTTTAATTGAACTTTAATACTTTCTAAAAGCTCTAAACCTTCAACAGCATAGTCTTTCTTCTTTTCAACATATACACGATATACTTGATTCATATTCTACCTCAATTCAAACCGATATCTTTACGGTAATATTTTCCTTCAAAATCAATCATTTCAGCAGCTTGATACACTTTTTTACGAGTATCTTCCAAAGATAAACCAAGTGCACAAATATTTAAAACACGTCCTCCACTAGTAACTAATTGATTATCTACCATCTTTGTCCCTGCATGGAAAACAATAATATCTTCACTTACTTTATCTAATCCTGTAATTACTTTACCTTTTTCATAACTACCTGGATATCCACCACTTGCTAATACAAGACAAGCAACATGTTCATCCTTCCATTTAACTTCTATTTGATCTAATGTTTTTGTAGCTACTGCGTTCATTATATCAAACAAATCAGAATCTAATCTAAGTAGAATAGATTGTGTTTCAGGATCACCGAATCGAACATTGAACTCTAGCACTTTCGCTTTATTATTTTCAATCATTAAGCCAATAAATACAACACCACGATAATCAATATTCTCCTCTTGTAATCCTTTAAGGAATGGATTCAAAATATCTTCTTTTAAAATTTCATCCATACCTTCTGGCATAAATGGATTAGGAGATACAGTTCCCATACCACCAGTATTTGGACCTTTATTTTCATCATAAATTTGCTTGTGGTCTTTCGCATATACCATTGGCACAATTGTCTTACCATCTACAAAACATAATAATGAACATTCATAACCTGTTAGAAACTCTTCTAAAACTACCTTACTACCAGCACCATCTAAGATACCATCTACTAACATTTCTTTTAATGTAGCTTTAGCCATTTCTTCATTATCGCAAATAACTACCCCTTTTCCTGCTGCTAGACCATCCGCCTTAACAACAACTGGATAAGAGAAATCCGCAAGTGCTAAACAAGCTTCATCATAGCTATTTACTTCTTTATAGGCAGCTGTAGGTAAATTATGACGTACCATAAAATCTTTAGAGAAAGCCTTGCTTCCTTCAAAGTTTGCAGCATACTTTCTTGGACCAAAAACCTTATGCCCAGCATCTTCTAAAACATCAACTAATCCCATACATAAAGGAACTTCCGGTCCTACTACAGTTAAATCAATTTTATTCTCTTCTACAAATTTCAAAATACCTTCGATATCTTCAACACTACCTGGATGACATGTTCCAATAGCAGCAATGCCAGGATTTCCAGGAATAGCATGAATTTCGTTTACTTTTGGACTTTTATGCAAAGCATAAGCAATGGCATGTTCTCTTCCACCACTTCCAATAACTAATACTTTCATTTCTCCTCCTAATGTCTAAAATGACGATATCCACTAAATACCATAGGAACATTATATTCGTTACATAAATCAATTGAATCTTGGTCACGAACGCTTCCACCAGGTTGAATAATAGCAGAAATCCCTGCATCAACTGCTGTTTTTACACAGTCATTGAATGGGAAGAATGCATCAGAAGCAAGAACTGCTCCATTAAAGTCTTTATCTGGATTATTGTGAATAGCATTTTCTAATGCCCATACACGTGAAGTTTGACCCCCACCAATAGCCAATGTCACACCATTCTTTACAATACAAATAGCATTTGACTTAACATACTTAACAACTTTCATACCGAATTCCATATCAGATAATTGTGTTTCAGTTGGTTGTGCATTAGTAACAACCTTCATTTCATCAATCATCTTTGTATTTAATTGTTGAACTAATACTTTACCTTCTAAATACTTAATATCATATTTAGCGTCTCTTGCTTGTAAATTAGTCAATTTTAAAATACGTAAGTTCTTCTTTGCTTTTAATACTTCTAAAGCATCATCATCAAAATCAGGAGCTGCCACAATTTCTAAGAAAATCTTATTCATTTCTGTAGCAGTTGCTTTATCTACTTTATAATTCACAGCAACAATTCCACCAAAAATTGATTGAGGGTCTGCTTCATAAGCTTTCATATAAGATTCATACCCTGTTTTCCCAATTGCTACTCCACAAGGTGTAGAATGCTTGATAGCTGCAGTTACAATTTGATCACCAAATTCACGTACAACTGCTACTGCGCCATATAAATCATTAACATTATTAAATGAAATTTCTTTACCATGTAATTGTTCATAATCAAGTAATGAAGTTTGAACAAATGGATCCTCATATTTATTAGCTGCTTGTTGTGAGTTTTCACCATAACGTAAATGTTCAACCTTCTTCAATGAAATATTTAAAGTATCTGGGAATTCATCACCTACAACATTTGCGAAATAACGAGAAATCATTGCATCATAAGCACCAGTTGTTGAATATGCCTTATAAGCAAGATTTAATCTAAAATTATAATCATCTGTTTTGTTTTCAATAGCTTCTAATACCTTAGAATAATCGTTAACATCAGTAACAATTAATACATCTTTGAAGTTCTTAGCAGCACTACGAATCATTGATGGACCACCAATATCAATATTTTCAATCATATCTTCCATTGGTTTTCCTGCTTTTAAAGCCTTTTCAAATTCATATAGATTTACACATACTAAATCAATAGGCACAATATTGTGCTCTTTTACTGTATTTACATGTTCTTCTAAATCTCTTCTAAATAATAAAGCTCCATGAACCATTGGATGTAAAGTTTTTACACGACCATCTAACATCTCAGGGAAGTTTGTAACTTCATCAATAGCAATTGCTTTAACACCTTCACTAACTAACTTATTAAGTGTTCCACCTGTTGATACAATTTCAAATCCTAGATTTTCTAAACCTTTACAAAATTCTACAATACCTTCCTTATTTGTAACTGAAACTAATGCTCTTCTCATTGTATTACAATCCTTTCATCTTCAAATTTTATTTTATTATCAGCAAATAATCCTACAGCCTTTGGCAAGATACGGTGTTCTATCTCTAATACTCTTGCTTGAATTTCTTCAGCCGTTTTTAAGTCAGAAATATCACATGCTTCTTGCAGAACTATTGGACCTCCATCAACAACTTCACTCACAATATGAACTGTTGCGCCACTTACTTTAACTCCTCTTTTTAGAGCTGCTTCATGGACATGTAGCCCATAAAATCCTGGCCCACAGAAGGATGGAATAAGTGATGGATGAATATTAATAATCTTATTTTCATAAGCCTTAATTAATTTAGAAGAAACAATTGCTAGATATCCCGCAAGAACAACTAAATCAATCTCTTCTTCTTTTAATCTTTCTAAAATAACATCTTCATCCTTTATCCATTCAGCCTTAATACCTTTCAATCTTGCTCTTTCTAAACCATAAGCATTTTTACGATTAGAAATAACAAGCTTTACTTCGGCATTAATTTGTTTTGCCTCACAAGCATCAAGAATAGATTGTAAATCTGTTCCTCCACCTGAAACAAATACAGCTACTTTTAGCATAATTCTACACCTTTTTCACCAGCAACAATATTACCAACAATATAGCATTTATCACCAGCTGCTTCAATAGCCTTCATAGTTGCTTCTACATCCTTAGGATTTACTGCAATTACCATACCCAAGCCCATATTAAATGTGTTGTACATCATTTCTTCAGCAACATTACCATTCTTCGCAATTAACTTGAAAATAGCAGGTACTTCATAACTATCTTTCTTAATAACTGCTTTTACATTTTCAGGTAGCATACGTGGAACATTCTCATAGAATCCACCACCAGTAATATGACTACAACCCTTGATTGTCACACCAGCTTTTTTCACGTTCTTTAATGCTTTTACATAAATACGTGTTGGTTCAATTAAAACTTCTCCTAATGTCTTTCCTAATTCATCATAATAAGTATCTAAAGATTCTTTAGTCATTTCAAATACTTTACGAACTAATGAGAAGCCATTAGAATGAACACCACTAGATGCGATACCAATTAATACATCATTTGGTGTAATTGTTTCACCAGTAATTAAATCCTTTTTATCAACTACGCCTACTGCAAAACCTGCCAAATCATAGTCATCCTCTGGCATTAATCCAGGATGCTCAGCAGTTTCACCACCAACTAACGCACATTCTGATTGCACACATCCTTCAGCAACACCACTAACGATAGCCGCAATCTTTTCAGGATAATTTTTACCACAAGCAATATAATCTAGGAAAAACAAAGGTTCTCCACCACTACAAGCAATATCATTGACACACATAGCTACAGCATCAATACCAATAGTATCATGTTTATCCATAACAAATGCTAATTTAACCTTTGTTCCACAACCATCTGTTCCAGATAATAAAATAGGTTCTTCCATATCTTTAATAGCACTTAACGAGAATGCTCCAGCAAAACCGCCAAGTCCACCTAGTACTTCTGGACGAATAGTTCTTTTCACATGCTCTTTCATTAATTCAACTGATTTATAACCAGCTTCAATATCTACTCCAGCTTTCTTGTAATCCATAATTTCCTCCTATTTAAATTTTGCTATCATCTCTTCATTACTTTTTTTCGCATCTTCATGCATTTTTTGACGATGTTCCCAAAGTTTTTCTTTAATTTCAGGATGACTTGTTCCTAAAATTTGTAATGCAAGATATGCGGCATTTTTAGCTCCATTAATAGCTACTGTAGCAACTGGAATACCACTAGGCATTTGAACAATTGACATCAAGGCATCCATACCGTCAAGTACAGCTCCACTAAGTGGTACACCAATTACAGGAATAACTGTCTGACTTGCAACTACACCAGGTAATGCAGCTGCCATACCAGCCGCAGCGATTATCGCTTCACACCCATTATGATTACATTCCTCAATAAATTCACTTAATTCAGTGTGAACACGATGTGCTGATAGACAACGCACATCCACTTGAACACCATATTCTTTTAAAATACCAACTGCTGGTTCTACTTTATTTAAATCACTAGTAGACCCCATAATAATTGCAACTCGCATATAATCCTCCTAGAATAATCCTATAATTTCACCATTATTTTTTAATTCCATATTATTTGCTGCAGGAACCTTTGGTAACCCTGGCATTCTCATGATATCACCACTAATTGCCACTAGGAAACCACTTCCTGCATTTGGAATTAATTCATTGATTGATACTACAAAGTTACTTGGACGACCTAATAAAGTTGGATCATCACTTAATGAATATTGTGTTTTAGCAACACAGATTGGTAAATTACCTAATCCTTGTTGTTCATATTGCTTAACTTTATTTAATACTTTTTTAGAGAAAGCTACATCATCTGCACCATAAATTTCTTTTGCGATTGTTTTAATTTTGTCAACGATTGGACTATTTAAATCATATAATGGTTTGAAATTAGCTTCCTTAGTTTCTAATACATTTAATACTTTTTCTGCTAGTTCTACACCACCATCAGCGCCCTTAGCCCAAACTTCACTTAAAGCTACTTCAACACCTTTAGCTTCACAAATCTCTCTTAATAAATCTAATTCAGCTTTAGTATCTGTTGGGAACGCATTGATAGCTACGACACTTGGCAAACCATATTTTTGAATATTTTCAATATGCTTTTCTAAGTTCTTAATACCATTTCTTAATGCTTCTAAATTTTCATTTCCTAATTCCTTTTTATCCATACCACCATGCATCTTAAGAGCACGTACAGTTGCCACAATAACCACAGCATTAGGCTTTAAACCAGCTTGGCGACATTTAATATCTAAGAACTTTTCAGCTCCTAAATCAGCTCCAAAGCCAGCTTCTGTAATTGCATAATCTCCAAGTTTTAATGCAAGCTTAGTAGCCATTACTGAATTACATCCGTGTGCAATATTAGCGAAAGGTCCACCATGTACAAATACTGGATTATGGTCTAATGTTTGTACTAAATTAGGTTTAATAGCATCTTTTAATAATAACATAACAGCACCAGTAGCTTTAATATCATCTACAGTAACAGCTTTACCATCTACTGTATAAGCAATGATCATTCGTGCTACACGTTCTCTTAAATCATCTAATGAATTAGCTAAACATAAAACACCCATAACTTCACTTGCAACTGAAATATCAAATCCATCTTCTCTAGGTACCCCATTAACCTTGCCACCTAGACCAACAGTAATATGACGTAAAGCACGGTCATTTAAATCAACACATCTTTTCCATACAATTTGACGTACATCAATATTTAATGGATTCCCTTGGTGAATTGAATTATCTAGCATTGCAGCAATTAAATTATTAGCTGTTGTAATAGCATGAATATCACCAGTAAAATGTAAGTTAATATCTTCCATAGGAACAACTTGAGCATATCCACCTCCAGCAGCTCCTCCCTTTACACCAAAACATGGTCCTAAAGATGGTTCACGCATTGCTACAACAGCATTTTTCCCAAGTTTATTTAATCCTTGTGATAAACCAATCATTGTTGTTGTTTTACCTTCTCCAGCAGGAGTTGGGTTAATGGCAGTTACAAGAATTAATTTTCCATCATTTTCATTTTCTAAACGAGCAATTGTTTCTAAAGAAATCTTTGCTTTATATTTTCCATATAATTCTAAGTCATCTTCATTCAATCCAATTTTTTGTGCAACTTCCTTGATTGGTTGCATTTTAGTGCTTTGAGCAATTTGAACATCTGTTAACATGATCCATACCTTCCTTTTCTTCAATCTATAATTCAGAATAGTGAAAAAGAGCCCACTATCTGAACAAAATTAGCCCAGACGGTCGACTCTTTACAATTATACTCCCATGTGGTCCATCCACTAATTCCGTCAGTTGTATAACTGCTTTAATAATACCATATTATCCCAAATACATCAATGTTTTAAATACCAAATAATAAATCAATATATGTTGGAATTGGCCAAATATTTGCATCAATTTCTTTCTCAATAGTATCTATAATTTCGCGCAACTCATTCATAGCTTCTACAATTGAATCGCGTGCTATAATTGCTTTTTCACTTATATTGGCATCACTTTCTTCAAAACACTTCATAGCATCTTCTAATTTACTAATTTTTTGACGCATTAATGAAGCTAGATGTGAAACATTTTGTAAATCAGTAAGAATATAATCATGTTCAATTCCTACTAATTTTAATTCATTACAAGTTTTTGCCATTTTTTCTAATTCCTTCAACACAACTGGATATATTTCATTCTTTGCCATATATACCATTGTGCGAGCTTCTACTTGAATTGTTTTAATATAATTCTCTAACAATATCTCGTGGCGAGAGAAAATTTCATTTTTAGAATACACACCTAATTGTGAAAGCATATTCACATTTTTCTCTGCAATAAACTGTTCTATTGCTTCAACACTATTCTTACGATTAGGAAGACCTCTTCTCTCTGCTTCCTCTTCCCATTCTTTAGAATAGCCATCTCCTTCAAAAATCACTTGCTTATGTTCTTGATAGAATTGTTTAATAACTTCTAATGGTTGTGCACCATTATTAATTAAAGAAGTCATTTCATTCATTTCGACTGCCAGAATCGCATTAAGTATTGTATTAGGCCCAGCAATCGATTGTGAAGAACCTAAGGCTCTAAACTCAAATTTATTTCCTGTAAAAGCAAATGGTGAAGTACGATTACGATCTGTATCATCTTTAGAGAAATCACTAACAACGGAAACTCCAGTGTTAAATCTTTCTTTGTGTTTCTCCTCTGTTTCTTTTTCTTGCCCAATCGACTCAAACAATTTATTAACTTCATCGCCTAAATGCATCGACATAATTGCTGGAGGAGCTTCATTAGCTCCTAAACGATGATCATTACCAGCAAAGGCTACTGTCATTCGAATCAAATCGGCATATTCATGAATACCTTTTATTAAACAAGCTAATGTCGCTAAAAAAGGTAAATTATCTTCTTCATCAACTCTGAATAAATTAATACCTGTATCAGTAACAATACTCCAATTATTATGCTTTCCACTTCCATTTACTCCTTTAAATGGCTTTTCATGAAGTAAACATCTTAACCCATGTTTCTTGGCAATATCTTGCATTAATTGCATTAATAATTGATTGTTATCTGCTGTAATATTAACTTCACGATAAATACAAGCTACTTCATGTTGCCCAGGAGCAGCTTCATTATGCTTCGTTTTTGATGGAATACCATATTTCCAACATTCACCATCTAATTCCTTCATAAAGGCTGCAACTTTACGTTTTAAAGATCCATAATAGTGATCATCCATTTCTTGTCCCTTTGGGGCATTAGCACCTAATAATGTACGACCTGTTAATTTTAAATCAACACGCTTTTGATAATATTCATCAGGTACCAAGAAATATTCTTGCTCTGCACCAACATATGCTTTTGCACTTTTCACATCTTTATATCCAAGCGCATGCATCAATGCAACTGTAGCCTTAGACATCACATCACAAGATTTTAATAATGGTGTCTTTTTATCTAATGCTTCTCCTGTATAAGAACAGAAAACAGTTGGGATATATAATGAACCATCCTTCACAAATGCTGGTGAAGTACAATCCCAAGCAGTATATCCTCTAGCTTCAAAAGTTGCTCTTAAACCACCACTTGGAAAACTAGAAGCATCACTTTCTCCTTTACGTAAAGTCTTTCCAGAAAACTGTAATAAAGGTTTCTCATCACTAATTTCTAAAAAAGAATCATGCTTTTCAGCAGATAATCCTGTCATAGGTGTAAACCAATGAGTAAAATGCGTTGCACCCTTTTCAATAGCCCATACTTTCATTGCGTTGGCAATAACCGTAGCATCTTCCTTTGATAAAGGCTCCCCCATTTGCACTGTTTCCCTAAATGAACGATATGTAGAATTAGGAAGGCGATCTCTCATTACATCATCATTAAAAGTATAACACCCATATGAATCCAATAGTTTATTTTTATCCACTATTCTTCACCATCCCAACAGTATGTACATAATTTACACTTTTCAAGGCCAATAGATTCTACCATGTCATCTAAACGTGCAAAATCTAAAGACGTAAAATTCAAGCGTTTACGAATTTCTTCTACCATTTTCTTATACTTTTCACTATCAGGATTTGCATATTCTTTAATAATATCACTTGATATATCATCAGTTCCCTCTAAATCACAAATTACTTTTCTTGAAATTAACTGCATTTCACTAGAAGAGCGAGAAAAGTTCAAATACTTACAACCAAACATAATTGGTGGACAAGCAGGACGAACATGCACTTCTTTAGCTCCTGAGTCATATAAAAATTGTGTTGTTTCGCCTAATTGAGTTCCCCGAACGATAGAATCATCAATCAACAATAGACGTTGATCTTTAATTAGTTCTTGTACAGGAATTAATTTCTTTCCTGCGATAAATACTCTTTCAGTTTGAGATTGAGGTGTAAATGAACGAGCATATGTAGGCGTATATTTAATAAAAGGACGACCATATGTTCTCTTAGTTTCATTAGCATAACCAATTGCATGAGCTATCCCACTATCTGGTACACCTGCTACGATATCTACATCAACTGAATCTCTTTTTGCCATTAAACGTCCACATTTATTACGTGCCACCTCAACATTTACTCCTTCATATGTCGAAGTTGGATATCCATAATATACCCACAAAAATGAACATATTTTCATTTCTTCATTTGGCTCTTTTAAGACACTATAAGAGTCCGACTTCAATAATACTATTTCACCCGGTCCCAAATCTTTCTCGTGAACATATCCCAAATTCATGTAAGCACTAGTTTCAAAAGTAACACACATAGCATCCTCTTTCTTACCTAGTATAACTGGCATACGTCCTAATTTATCTCGCATACAATAAATTCCATCTTTAGTCATTACTAGCACATTCATAGAGCCTTTCACGACATTCTGGACATGAATTAATCCTTCAGCAATACTGTTCTTTTGGCTAATTAAAGCAGCTATTAATTCGGTAATATTAATCTCCCCACTTTGCATTTCACTGAAATGAGTAGTTCCCGAATTGAAGCATAGTTGCTTTAACTCCGGAATATTCTTAACACGACCAACCGTAGCGATTGCGAAAGAACCTAAATGTGATTGCATTAATAATGGTTGTGGTTCATAATCCGAAATACTACCAATTCCTATATTTCCTGTAAAACGATCAATTTCCTTTTCAAACTTTGAACGGAAAAGTGAATTTTCGATATTATGAATCGAACGTTGGAATCCTTCTTCACCATAAACAATCATTCCACCTCTACGAGGACCTAAATGTGAATGATAGTCAACACCGAAGAATAAATCTCCTACGCATTTTTTCTTCGAATTTACTCCAAAAAAGCCTCCCATAATTTCTCCTTTCACAAACATAAAAACCCCTTTGTAAAAAGGGTTCTTATTTATTTAAAATCAATTTAGTTAATTCAACTGGATCTACAATAGAACCATCTTTATAAACACGCATATTACCAGAAGCAATTTCATCAATTAAAATAACTTCATTATTGTTGTAACCAAACTCAAATTTGATATCCCATAAATCTAAGCCAATTTTCTTTAAATCATCGGCAACGATTTTAGTAATCTTTAATGTTTGCTCTTTCATGCTGTCAAACATTTCTTCACTCATAACACCTAAAGCAGCTAAACCTTCTTTAGTTACAAGAGGATCACCTAATGCATCGTTCTTGAAAGTACATTCAACATAACCACCTTCTAAAACAGTTCCATTTTCAATATATTCACCATAACGACGAATAAAACTTCCTGTTGCAACTAAACGGCAAATAACTTCTAACCCATGGCCAAACACAGTAGCAGGTAGAACTTCCATAGTCGCATCTTCAACATTAGCACCGACATAATGTGTTTTAATACCAGCTTCTTTTAATAATTCAAAATAATGAATAGATGTTTCTAAATTTGCACGTCCAATACCATCAATTGTAAGACCCACAGTGTTTTCACCTGGATCAAATACTCCATCTTTACCTGTGCAATCATCTTTGAATTTTAATAATACATTTCCATTTTCTAACTTAAATACATCTTTTGTTTTACCAGTATAAATCTTTTCCATAGTCTCCTCCTGAAAATATTATCTATAACTTTAGAAACGATGAAAACACCGGCTAAACAAGCCTTTGAATATTAATCACCGTAGTTAGGGTATTTATGGTACCCCAGTAGAAACGCTCTCACCATATCTGAAAGTATATACGATAAATATTTTTACATGTGAATTGTATCGAATACTTTACCATTTGTAAATAGTAAATAATACTTTTTATATATAGTTATAACAAAAAATCATTAATAGCCTTTTTAAACCGCTTTCCTTTTGCTGCTACTCAAATACTATATTATATACAAAAGGGACAAACTTATAATTTGTCCCTTTTAATAACTAATTAATTGATTATTATTTCTTTTCAACAGCAGCATCAACTAATTCTAATACTTCTTCCATAGTTGAACAAGCAATAGCTTTATTAGCTAATTCTTCCATTTCAGATTTCTTTAATGAACGAACTAACTTACGTGCTGCTAAGATAGATGTAGCAGACATAGAGAATTCATCTAAGCCTAAACCTAATAATAGAGGGATAGCTTTTAAGTCTCCAGCCATTTCACCACACATACCACACCATTTGCCTTCTTTATGAGCACCATCAATTGTCATCTTAACTAAACGTAAGATTGATGGGTTATAAGGTTGGTATAAATATGATACAGCTTCACTCATACGGTCAGCAGCCATTGAATATTGGATTAAGTCATTAGTACCAATTGAGAAGAAATCAGCTTCTTTAGCGAATTGATCAGCTAATACTGCAGCAGCAGGGATTTCAACCATCATACCTAATTCAATTTTTTCACCAACTTCATAACCTTCTTTAATTAAATTAGCTTTTTCTTCTTCAAACATTGCTTTCGCATTTCTGAATTCTTGTAAAGTTGCAATCATTGGGAACATAATTCCTAGACGACCGAATTTACTTGCGCGAATTAATGCACGTAATTGAGTACGGAAAATATCCTTGCGGTCTAAACATAAACGAATCGCACGGTATCCTAAGAATGGATTCATTTCAGGTGGTATTGTTAAGTAAGGAAGTTTCTTATCCCCACCGATATCTAATGTACGGATAACAACTCTCTTAGTTGGATCAGTAGCTAATACAGCTTTATAAGCTTCAAATTGATCTTCTTCACTTGGTAATTCAGAAGCATCCATATATAAGAATTCTGTACGGTATAATCCAACACCGTCTCCACCATTCTTAATTACACCTTCCATATTTGAAGGGTTACCAATATTACCAGCTAATTCAACATGAACACCATCAGCAGTAATAGATGGTAAATCTTTTAATTCCATTAATTGTTTCTTTTCTTCTAAGAATGCATTTTTCTTTTCTGTATATTCAGCGATTTGAGCATCTGTTGGATCTAAAACGATTTCACCGTTAATAGCATCAAGAATCATCATTTGACCATGTTCAACAGAAGTCATTAATTCTTTAACACCTACGATAGCAGGAATTTCTAAAGATCTAGCCATGATAGCTGAGTGAGATGTTCTACCACCCATTTCAGTAGCGAAACCTGTAGTATACTTCTTATCTAATTGTGCAGTATCAGATGGTGTTAAATCTTCAGCCACGATAACAACTTCTTCAGAGATAGTTGATAAATCAGCTAAACGTTCACCACAAATATGAGCTTTGATACGGAATGTAACGTCTTTAATATCAGCAGCTCTAGCACGCATGTATTCATCATCCATGCTTTCAAAAATACCGATAAACATATTAGCAACTTCTTCTACAGCATATTCAGCATTTACATTTTCTGAGTTAATTTTGTCTTCTACTTGAGAGAAGAATTCAGGGTCGTTAGCAACAGCTAAGTGAGCATCGAAAATAGCTAATTCTTCATCTTTTAATTTACCTGTTGCTTTTTCTTTAATTGTTTCAATTTCTTGAATAGAAACTTCAATTGCACTTCTTAACTTAGCAATTTCTTCTTCAGGTTTCCCTTCTTTTCTTGTGATAGTTAATACTGGTTGTTCAAACTTGAAAACTTTCGCAATTGCGATTCCATTAGATGCAGCAATACCTTTCATGATAATCCTCCTACTTTACACCTATGTTCATAGTGCATATTATTCCTTATTATATTTTCTAGAAATAGTCACACTTTAGATACTTAAACTATATCACATTTCCAACCAATAAACAATCAATAAATGAATTCATAGCAAGTCTTTTATGTCGGTAAAATGTAGATTTTGAATATTTCTCTTTCCACCAATACTTATTCTCGCAATTCAAAAACTCCCTAACCATCAATTCGAAATCGTTTTCTCTTAATTGACGTAACCCATTATCAATTAATTTTACTAATTCCTCATCTTCCCAATTAAAATTTCTTAATTTACAAATACAATACTGTTCCATAATATATTTCGTAATAATTTCCAATTCCTCAAACTTCCTATTAATGATTAAATACCTCCTTTTAATTATATTTTCTACCATCTCACTATATTATTGTCTGCAAATCTCATTTTTTACGTGACAATTTCATATTTTTTATATAAAATGATGCAGAGGAGGTATTATATGCGTAAATTAACACCTTGGGCAAAAGCGCTTATTATTGCCTTAGTATATAGTTTTTTATTCCTGTTACCTTTACAGCTATCAAAAGTATTAAATGACTATACATTCAATTTAGCTATTTCTCATTTAACGCTATCATTATTCATTATCTCATATGATTATGATTTATTGGGAAAAGAATATCGAAGCTTTTCTTTAAATACATTATTAGGTTTCTTATTATTAGTAGCTACTTGTGTAATATTCGTTGTATTGATTATTTTAAATAACTATACAGCTCTTACATTCAGTGATTTATTTGTATCACCAAATGTAAATAATGCCTTACTACAAATAATGGAATTATTCTCTATTGTATTCTGTTTACACTTAAACGAAGCATACATATTCTTGAGATTCGCTAAGTTATTTAAAGCGCATCGTGAATTCAAAGCATGTGCAATTGGTTCAGTGCTATATATCGCATTCCACTTATTACTTACTTATCTAGGTGGAGGAAATCTAGTAACTTCAATTATTTATTACACCTTAACTGGAACAGTGCTAGCCGCCATTCACTATGAACATGATGCTATCCATACCTATTTACTTGGAGCAACAATCACGATTCTAGGGTATATTTTCTTATTCTAAGCATACGTAATTAATCGTATGCTTTTTATTTTCAAAAACATTGATTAATACTTGCTTTTCAACATCATATTTATTTTTAGATAATCATTTTTATATTTTATACATTCATTATATTTATCACCATATCATATCTTTTATTATCTTAAATACTGATAATATAAAAAGCCATATCATCATCAATAATATAGCTTAGTTTTATAAATTGAACTTCGTCATTCAATAATGAATGGTTCAATATATTTCTGAATGAAGTCAACTCGATCGAATATCGTTGGTTTAAAATAGGATGATACTGCTATTACGATATTCTTTTCTGGATTGACATATATAACATTACCACTATTCCCTATAGCTGCATATATATTCTTTTTACGGTCAATAATCCACCACAAATAACCGTAGTCCATTCCTCTAAAATAATCACTATCAACCGTTCTTGGCATTGTCATTTCTTCTATCCAACTCGAAGATACAATTTGAATATCATTAAATCTACCTTTGTTTAAACACAACAAGCCTATTTTCACCATATCTTCTGCCGACATACAGAGACCATATCCTGGAGTTCCTAATCCCTCTGTGTCACAAAACCAAACATTTCCCTTAGGCAACCTTCCTATTGTAAATTGCTTATGCTCTTCTGCTGTTTCAACATAATAATTCACATGCGTCTTTATACCTAAGGGTTCAAATAGATATGTATTTGCATAATCTACTGTTTTCATATTTGTAGCTTTGTATAAAATTCCAGAAAGAACATGCAAGCATACAGTTCTATAATCAAATTCATCTGTTAAACCCTTTCTGCCTCCTAAAAAGTCAAGTGAAGAGTAAGTCCAATTATCACTTGCACACACTTTAGACCAAGGATCACCCTTTCCTTTATAAGGCGCTCTCATGGTTAAAAGATGTCTTATCGTAACATCATAGATTGTCTTTTCTCCTCTTTTTACTTTATAATCAGGGAAATAATCTAACACTTTGTCATCCACGCTTCCTATTTGCCCTTTATCTATGGCAATTCCGACAAGCAAAGCCATAATGCTTTTTGTGGCTGACATGATATGAGTACAATCATCTTTCTTATAACCATTCCAAGTATCACTATATACAATTTGGTTATCCTTACTTGCCACTATTTGACATATATTTGGTTGCTGTTTTTCTATAAAACTATGCAGTTCTTCTTTATTCATAAAACCATATCTCACTTTCAAACTTTCATAAAATTTGGACGTCCTACGATAAGCATAAGTGGATTTAAAATTGATTTCAATAGTTTTCTACAAAAAAAGATATCTAAGTTAAATAGATATCTTTTCTACAACAAAAGCTTCAAATTTCACCAAACTACTTTAGAAACCTAGTATTTAGTTAATCTTAATTCCTTTATGAATTTCGAAGACACTAATATCAAATCTAGAAAAAAAATTAAAACTATTACTGCAATATTCTAATTTCTACCTAAGTCAAACAAAAACCGCACTATTACATGCGGTTAGTTTATTATGATACTATAAATCACTATTAAGAATTGTGAAGTAATATTCACTCTTTGCTGATGCTGACACTCTAGCTTCTTCTAATAAGCTTTGAAGCGCATTAACTCTAGTTGTATGGATTGTTACTGCATCCATACGATTTTTGTTTTGTTCGATTGCAGATTCTTTAAATTCAAGATTAGATTTAAGCCAATCTAAAATCATTTTGTAATTAGATTCTACAATTCTCCATTCTCTAGTTCCTTCAGTTGCGATTAATGTTAATTTTGAAGGATTCTCCTTATCACTTTTAATTGAATATCTCATCATATATAAGCCCTACCTTTATTATATTATAAAACATTATCAAATTCTTTCAACCATAACTTTGCTTTAATTGACAAAGTTACGCTTTCTATTTACAATAAATAAGGAAATGAGGTACTATTATGAAATTTGAAGAAGCCTTACAAATAGATGTATTCGATGCTTTTGTTAATGCTGCTCCATTTTCTCATTATATGCATACATCAACCTATGCAAAGTTTAAACAACTAGAAGATAAATGTACTGTATATTATACAGGACTATATGAGAATAATGAAGTAGTTGCAACTGCTATCGTTTTAGAATATAAAGAGCCATTAGTTGGTAGCTATATGTATGTACCATGTGGTATGTGTATGGATTATAGTAAGTTAGATTTAGTCGATGCTTTCACTAATGAATTAGTGGCATTTGCGAAGAAGCATGATGCTGTATTACTCAAGATTGATCCTAACGTATTACGTGTAGAAAGAACACTAATAGGAGATATTGTTGAGGGTGGCATCAATAATGAACATATTACTGAGCATCTAAAGCAGCTTGGATTTACACATCGTGGATACAACTACGCTTATGATGGTAGTATGCGTAATCGTTATACATTGATTGTAGATACGGATAAACCATTTGAAGATGTCTTAAAGAATATGCCTAAAAGTAAACAAAATTACTTCAAGCGTCAAAGTAAAATGGCTATCACAGTAACTGAGGGTGGCAAAGAGTTAGCGAAGGAATTAGCTATTTATGCGAAAGAATTAGCTGATATTCAACACTTTACACCACACACTCAAGCATACTTTGAAATGTTAATTAACGCTTACCAAGATATGGGGCATACTTATGTATGTACTATTGACTTTGGAAAGCAAATTGCATTATATGAAGCCGAACTACAAAGTGGTAAATATAAGAAGGATTTAGAAGCTAGAGCACACTGTGAAAAGGATTTAGAAAAAACTAAGGAATACCAAAAGCAATTTGGTAACATTGCTGTATTAGGTGTAGCCTTCTATGTTGCATTTGCTGATAAGAGTTATAACTTATTTAACTATATCAATAAAGAACTTACTATGTTTAGAGGTACTGATGCAATTCACTACAATGTTATTCAGGATATGATGAAACGTGGTGTTAAGCATTATGACCTTGTAGGGTTCTCTGGTTTAATTGATAAGAATGATCTTTATTATGGTCTATATGACTATAAGAAAACACTTGGTCCTGCCTATATCGAGCATATTGGAGAATTTGACTATATTCTAAAGCCTACAAGTAATTCTATTAATAAAGGATATTTAAGCTTTCGTAAAACATTATCAAGAATTAAACGTAAATTACAAAAGTCTTAGTTATGATTAACATAGCTAAGACTTTTTCTTTAATATTCAAGATTTTCTAAACTATCGATATACGTAATTTCTGATGGTTCACAGCTATTCTCTTTCGCATAAGTATTGACCTCATCTACTAAAGAATCATAAGCCTCACCAAATCTCACCATATCATATAAGCATTCTTCAACTAATGCTAGTCGTTCTTCTTCATTAGCTTCTAATAGTCTTAATGTCCATACCTCTACATATTGATGATAATAGTTACTTAAGGAATATGTTGGTGCTTGCTTAAACCATTCATCCATAGTGCTATTATCAATACCTTCTTCTTCAAAAGCATTGACCACTAAGGAAATAAACATACGTAAATAGTAATAATATTTATCTTCAATAATATTCTTATTTACTTTATGTAAAGTTAATAGAATAAACATCATTTCAGTTAAAACGACATAATATCCATAATATATACTAGTATCATCTTTTACTGGCAGTGATTGAAGTATCGCTTCATCTAGTTGATTTTGGAAGACATCAAACTCCCTTTCACCCTCCATAGCTTTACGAGTATCAAACATCATACTATATAAGGCCCTTTCACTAGCTTTCATATCTCTTAAGCCTAAATAGACTACTGCTTCTATTGCTTTATAAAGCATCCTTAAATCATGGTAATCTCCTTCAATAAAGACACCTAGTTTATGTTCACTAATATGTACTTGTAACATATAATTCCCTATCTAGGTCTAGTATATACAATATTACCTAGTTCACTTTC
>JAFXJJ010000105.1 GCA_017532345.1 Erysipelotrichales bacterium | reverse complement strand
TCTTATTTTTCGATTCTTATTTAGAATCTTATAATGAATCTGGCATTGGTCTATCCTCTACCAATTACTTTCTATTCATCATTTATTTATTGTTTCCCTGATGACTAGGGAAACTACTTAAAATTCTAGTAGAATCTCCTTCATATACATACCTCCTTTAAAGATATGTTTACACTACCGAGTGTTCGGCTAAATTTTATTTTTCGATTCTTATTTAGAATCTTATAATGAACCTTGCATTGGTCTATCCTCTACCAATTACTTTCTATTCATCATTTATTTATCGTTTCCCTGATGATTGGGAAACTAGTTAAAATTCTAATAGTACCTCTTTCATATACATACCTCCTTTTAAAAGATATGTTTTATACTACCGATTGTTCGGTTATAATTTTTATTGTAATCCTCTAAAACTGAATTATATATTGATTATTTTCCAATTGCTTAATATTCATCATTTCGTCATTTATATGACTAGAAAATTTATATTCCTTTGCACTTATCGCCACATCTTCACTACGTTACTTCTGTGCTATCAATTGTTCGTTTATTTTTCAATTATAATTATTCAGTATTTCTTAATGAATATCGCAATTGCTTTTAATCTTCCAATTACTTCTATCCATCATTTATTTTTGTTTCCCTGATGATTGGGAACCTACCTAAAATTCTAGTAGAATCTCCTTCATATACATACCTCCTATCAAGATATGCTTGAATATATATTTTATACACAATATTATTATCGTAACAACAAGCATTGTCGGTTTATTCTAACCCACTTACTTTGTATCACCACTTATTTGGTTTCCCTGATGATTAGGAAATATCCTAATATTCTAATAGTACCTTTTTCATATCTTATACCTCCTAAGATATGTCTATCTATCTTTGTACCTAAATACTACAACACGTTTAGTGTTATAAAAAGTCTTTTTTTTAAAATTTTTTTGTGTTATAATTAAATTGTTGAGGGGCGATATGAGAATGTCGCCTTTTTATTTAACCTTTTTAAGAAAAAAGAATCTCAATGAGAGATTCTAATCTATAAAACTAGTAGACACACGCTTTTCTTTTTCAGGTAGTCCATAAACTTCTTTTCCTAAATGAATAGATTTAATTAGGAATGCCATATTTTTACCTAATGTACGCATAATTTGTAGACCTTCTAAATCCTTTTCAACATCTTCTTTAGTAAATCCATGCACTTGATTCCAATATTGGCTTGAAGCTATTGGCATATTACTAATTGTAAAGTATTTATTTAACTCATCAAATGTGGCAGTATTCCCACCACGTCTAGCGGATACTACTGCTACACCAACTTTCATTGTCTTATCAAATCGACTACTATAAAATAATCGATCTAAGAATGATATTAGCGTGCCATTAGCTGATGCATAATATACTGGAGAACCTACGACTAATCCATCTGCTTCCGCAAACTTCTTCGCACTAGCATTAACTAAATCATCAAATACACATTCACCACTTGTATAGCACTTACCACAAGCAATACAACCTCTAATATCTTTATTGCCTACATGTATTGTTTCTGTTTCAATACCTTCTTTATTTAAAGTAACTTCTACTTCCTTTTATGCTCTTGCAGTACATCCATCTATATTAGGACTGCCATTAATTAATAATACTTTCATATGATACCTCTACTATCTTTTATCTAATAATTAGAATACTTTAATTTCCTATTAATTTCAAGAACAAGAAAAGACGTGATTACTCTCCTATCATCACGTCTTGTTTTCTTATCTTCCATTTACTTGATACTTCTTATAAAAGTTATTTCCCAAAATAGCTAATACAACACTCAATAGGATGTAAATTAGTGGTATTACTTGCCACGATGGAAAACACTTATTAAATAAAACAATTGTTCTTGGGTCAAAAACATTCCAAGTAGCTAAATAAGCCATGGGTAGCGAATCCCATATTTGCGCAATAATTCGGTATTGAGTAGGAATCGTAATCACATTGCCCAAAATAATTAAACAAGTCGAAAGTGCTAAAGCAATAACTCCACTTTGAAAAACTTCTGACATTACCATCACGAAGATAGCCACTAGAATAGACGCGATAATGAGAATACCATATGCAATTAGGCATGCCTCACCGATGGAAATAGGATAAGAATACATCGAAATACAAGATTGAAGAGACATTTCAAATCCTTCTGAACCATAAATCATTAAACAAAGTCCCATTGTTAGAAGCGACATTATAATTGCCACCACAACTGATACAGTAACACCAGCTAACAGTTTAGCCCAATAAGCTTGTTTCTTTCCAATAATACTACTTAGTACCAATTGGTCTGTTCTACGTAAATGCTCATCCGCAAAAAGATTAGATAAACATATTGCCACAAATAAAAGCATCACAATACCAATGGTAAGGAATGAATTCAAAATAATTTCATAGCCCTCATGATAATAATATACAAACGGCTTATTAATCTCCTTTTCCTTTGCACGCCAATATTCCTTTTCGATTTCCATTAAAGGAATTGACTGCCAATCGCTTTCTAGTTGCTTCATTCGCGCTTCATATAAATCATTTTCATCTACTCGCCACTTTTTTATATCTGTAAGATTCATGCCTGTCCATGCTCGAATCAAATTAAAGATATCACTATACGCTCTAGCATATGTTTCATATTCTTCCGTCAATGTATATCGATATACATCTGTTGGTACATGACTATATGCTTCTACTGTTTCTTGAAGTAATAAATTATCAATTACTCTACCAGAAAGAGCTCTTCGATATGCCTGATCTTTTAAAACTGCTTCATAATTACTCTCAATTGGCTTCCCATCAACATAATATGTACCAATTAGTCCTGAACAAGTAGTTAATACAATACATATTACGCAAACAAGTGATGTTATCCAAAAGCTTTTTCTACTAACTACTTTTTTGATTTCATATTTATAAATAGTCCATAGATTATTCATAATTATCCTCCTCACTAAACTGAGTTAGATAGAATTCCTCTAAATTACCATTTTCATTATCAAATTCACCTTGGAAAATTAACTTTCCTTCTTTCATAATTAGTACCTGGTTTGCGATATGTTCAATATCAGAAACAATATGCGTTGATAGAAGAACAATACTATCTTTCCCAAGCTTATTAATTAAATTTCTAAACTTTACTCGCTCTTTAGGATCTAATCCTGCTGTAGGTTCATCTAAAATTATTAATTTAGGATTATTAAGTAAAGCTTGAGCTATTCCTAAGCGCTGCTTCATCCCACCTGAAAAATTCTTTATTCTTTTCTTACCTACATCCTCAAGTGAAACAAGTGAGAGAAGTTCATTTACTCTTCTTTTTGCTTGAACTTTTGGAATTCCCTTTAAAGCGGCAAAATAAAGCAAGAAATCACTTGCAGTAAACTCTGGATAATAGCCAAAATCTTGCGGTAAGTAACCTAGAATAGAACGATATTCTTCTTCACTAACATCAACTCCATCAAATGTGATGGTGCCACTACTAGGCTTTAAAATCCCACATAACATTCTCATTAACGTAGTTTTACCCGCACCATTCTCTCCTAATAAACCATAAACGCCTGCTTGAAGCTTAATCGAAATATGATTAACAGCCATTTTATCTTTATATTGTTTAGATACATTATCTATAATAAGTTCCATATTAATTCCTCCGTTTGCTTAATTATTGCATTATACTGTCTAATATTACCTAAAAGTAAAAGCAATGCAGCTATCAACCATAATGAGAAATACTGTTCTTGGTAAATCTGCGGGATGATATTATGCGAAATAAATAAGAAAATACTAATCCCCACCGATACTCCTACGCAAATAAATAAACCTTCTTGTCCTCTAAATTTTCTAACAATGATTAGGCCTGTATAAGCACTTAATAAAAATGGTGTAACAATATATAAAGAAGAAGTCAATGGTATTGAAATATTAATAAATAACGTAATCAATAGAATAACTAAAAGCAATAAATAATTCATTATACTAATAATTGTCAGTCTTGCAAATGTAACACTTCTTAATGAGAAACGTGTTGCCATTTCTAATTCAAACATCTTATAGCGCTCTGAACGCCCACTTTCAGATATGATTGTCAATGCCAATAAAGGTGTGAGTCCAGAAATTAGCCAAACAGCGTTATCAGGTACAAATACACTTCCTAAAACTGATACAAAAAAGAATAATGCCGAGATACCCCAAACCCACTTATGAATATAACCTATCTGAGAATACAAAAAGCTATAAATAGACATTTTCGGATAATCGATACTTCTTAAAAACGCTCTTTTCTTCATAGGATTAGGTGCATCAAAAGCTTTCTTTAATTCATCTTTCCACTTATCCATAGTAATCCTCCTTTTGAAGTTCTTCACGAAATTTATTGGTCGCAGATGTTAATTTACGATATACAGCAAATCTTGATATTCCATATATTTCCGCAAGCACTGAAATAGGAACCTCATTTACATATCTTAGCAACAATAATTCTTGTTCTTCAGTTGAAAACTTATTTAATATCATTCTAACTGTGATATTCATAAGCATATTATCTTCACTAGCTTTATCTAATATAGATTCATCTATTGTCTCAAATTTAGGCTTGCGATATTCATCTATACAAAGATTTCTTGCAATTGTGTACAAGCATTTAAGAGCAGATGCTGTAGTTATGCAGTTATAGTTTTTTAAATAACGAAGGAAGGTTTCCTGTGTAATATCTTCTGCTACTTCTCTGTTATGCAATTTAAAATAACAATACCGATATATTTTGTCGTATTGTTCTTCTATATCTAATGACATTTTGAAACCTCCTTTCATATTGATTAACGTTGAAGCTATATAAAATGTGCGAAATTTTTATTTATTATATAAAAAGAGACGGTATAACTAATTATACCGCCTCTGAAAACATCTTGTTTTCAAGATTGCTTATTACTATTTAATTAAGCCTTATCGTTTGAACCGAATTCTTTAATCTTAGCAATTACTAATTGTTTGATAGCTTCAGTTCCTGGAGCTAATAATTTACGAGGGTCGAATCCTTTACCTTCTAAATCTTTACCAGCTTCAATGTATTTACGAGTAGCTTCAGCAAATACTAATTGACATTCAGTATTAACGTTGATCTTACTAACACCTAAAGAGATAGCTTTAGCGATTTGATCAGCAGGGATACCTGAACCACCATGTAATACTAATGGTTTACCGTTAGTAACTTCTTGGATTTTGCCTAATACTTCAAAGTTTAATCCAGCCCAGTTAGCAGGATATTTACCATGAATATTACCGATACCTGCAGCTAAGAAGTCTACACCTAAGTCAGCAATCTTAGCACATTCAGCTGGATCAGCAACTTCACCGCCACCAACTACACCGTCTTCTTCTCCACCGATAGCACCAACTTCACATTCTACAGAAATACCTAAAGAATGAGCTAAGTTAATGATTTCAGTTGATTTTTCTACGTTTTCTTCAAATGGATAGTGAGAACCATCAAACATTACTGAAGAGAAACCAGCTTCAATAGCTTTCTTAGCGCCATCATATGAACCATGGTCTAAATGTAAAGCAACTGGTACTGTGATACCTAAATAATCAATCATTGCTTTAACCATGTCAGCTACAGTTTTGTAACCAGTCATGTACTTACCAGCACCTTCACTAACACCTAAGATAACAGGTGAGTTAGTTTCTTGAGCTGCTAATAAAATTGCTTTAGTCCATTCTAAGTTATTGATGTTGAATTGACCAACAGCGTAATGTCCAGCGTGAGCTTTTTCTAACATTTCTTTTGCTGATACTAATGCCATAAATTTATTCCTCCTAATTATTATATTTATTGCACTTATATTATACTCAATTTAATGGAAAAGTAAAAGCCAGAAAGTACTTTTTTTCACATATTTCCATCATTTTTAATCAGTAACCGTTTACATCACTTAATTACCATTAATTAATCTAATACGTATACGTCGAAAACGCACGACATTTGTTTTCTCATATGGTATACTATTAAAGGAAGGAAGTGATATTATGAAGGAATTAGATAAGTTTTTAAAGAATACAAAAGAAATCACATTTATGGAATTTCTAGATGTATATAGTGATTTAGAGATTGAATATACTAAAGAAAAAGCAAAATATACCTTCATATTCCCTGAAGTAGATAACTACGATGAAGTTACTACTACATTAAAGATTGATTCTAAGGGTCACTTAGTTGAATCAACATGTAATTGTGGCACTGAAGATGATGGCTATTGTGTACATGAATTAGGAGCTTATATAAAGTATTTAGAATTAAAAAATCCGAAGTTTGATATCTTAGAATATCTTCTAGATAACGACAAACGTGGTAAAGAAGATATTTGGTTGGAAGCAATGCATTTTGAAGCATTTGATGAAGAATTTGAGATGTCTGAAGAAGAAATGGAAGAGATTATGAATTTCGATATTGGTGAAGTATTTGCTGATATGACGAAATATGAAATCATTGATTTCCTACGTGATTTAGTAGATACATATCCTGTAGCACGTTTCGCAATCCTTCAACATATTGCTGACATTACACTAGCAGGATTAGATTTAGATGATAATTATGACGATAATGATATGGAATCATTACGTTCTCAATTATTACCTAAAACAAATAAACCAAGCTAAGCTTGGCATAAAAAGAAAAAGCTGGATAATCCAGCGTTTTTTAATAAAACTATATAGAAGAGGGAAGTAGACCTTTCGTCTACACCTTTATATTAGCGTATTAATGTGTTAGAATTGTGAAAGTAATTTGAAGTTTCAATAATTCTATATTATTTGGAGGTCTTATGAAAAGAATATGGTTATTATTACTTATAGTTATACTATCTGGTTGTAGAAGAACAATGACACCTGCTGAAACATTTGATGATGTAATTGCTTACCCTGAATACACTGGCAAAACAATTATTGAATATACTGAAGATGAGAGTACAGAATTAGTTGAAGAGTATACAAAATATCTTTATGTTGGTGAAGATATAGCTGAGATTCATGAACAAAGATATTACTTCAAATATGATAGTACTATTGAAAATGTGAGTGAATCATTTGCAGAGGCAATCTCAAACTATAAAACAATGAGTAAAACAGAGCTAGAAGCCAGCGTTAATGAAAATGGTTTTACGAATGTATCTTGTGAATACAATATAAATGATGTGAATATATACTGTATTGATGAAGCAGAAGATACTTATACCGTTAGTTGGAATGATGAAACATATGAGTTTACAATTATTTCAACAGATTATATTTCCGATTTAAATTATTTAATGGATGATTTAATAGAAGAATGGAAATATATTGAGAATGTTGTGATATATAAACAATAAAGCAAAATAAAACCCACTATTATTAAGTAGTGGGTTTTATTTACTGCCTAATTCTTCTAATAATCGCTCATAATATTCTTCTACATTATCACGTTTACCATAAAATCTAGCTATCACATCTTCATTTGAGGAAGAAACTGTTAATATATATTCATTTTCACTGATAGGATTCAAATCATAAGAAATATATTCTTCTTGACCATTTTCATTTGTTCCTACAACATAAATTAATGGTCTTCGTATCAGCATCATATTATCTAGAATATAGTAATCAAAATACGTAGGAAATTGCACAATATCAACAAATGTCGACATTATAGTTTTGTACGCATTAAGCGAAGCTTCTGTCCATTCCATCACACGATATCTATACTCATACGTACCATGTTCATCCATGTGTAAATATGGTGTAACATCTATCATTTCATTAGTAGCTGTTTCATTAAGTAGTGTACATCCTACTCTGCCACCGGGCATCATTTCTAATTCATATGAATGACCTTCTTCGCAATAAGAGCGTAAAACATATATAAGATTATCTTCACCCTTTGATGTAAATTCACCATTCTCAATAAATGGTTTAAATAAGTCCGTATCTAAATACGATATACTTGTAAATGAATTTTTCGGAATCTGTATAGTACTTCTTTCATTTGGATGAATCATTTCACCTGTCGCTATTTTGTATAGTAAAGTCAAATCATACTGATTAGAAAAATATGTGTAGCTTAGTCGATTTACACCTTCACTAATTTCTAAAAAATAACCATCTTCATATAACGATATAATATAATCTAAATTGTCTGCAGAAAAGCTTATTTCTGCTTTTCTAGTTCCTCCACTAATATCCCAAGGATCTTCTAACACTTGGAATGCTGTAGGTATTTCAATCGCAGATCCACTATATAAAACTTCCTTTAAATCTGCTACTAATAATGTACTTTCTAAGACCGTTCCATTACGTAAAGTTTCTTCATTTCTTATCTCAACATCTGTCTTTTCACTACTTGGCAGATGCTTTTTATAATTACCAAATGTATTATAAATCGTATTCTTTAATTCCTCACAATCATACCAAGATTCTGGTGTGAAAGGTGATCTGCTTCCAACATTGCAATGCGCATCTTTAACGATGATTCTAGGATACCCATCAGTTTTTGTTTTAAACTGTCCATTTACAATACTGTCTTCAAAAATTGGAATATCAGAAAACGCACAATCCTTTATATTAATTAGTGGCTCATCGACAATTGTAGTAGTGGTTGTAGCTACTGTAGTAGTTATCACTGGTTCACTTATAGTTGTTTCACTAGTATTGTCTATTTCATTATTTTGAACTGTACATGAACACACCATGCACAACAATAATATTACACTAATCTTTTTAAGTTTAAATAGTCTCATAATACACCTTCTTTTTAAACAAGTAGATTTAAAAACAGTTTAATAATATAATCGTTACTGTTACTTTGCGAATATTTGTACCCAATACTTCTTTCCATTGTTGTTGTAGTAACCTATGCCTACCTTAGTAAAACCTCTATTATTAGTATCTAGGATATTAGCTTTATGAACTGATGAATTCATCCAGCCTTCTACTGCTTCCTTAGGAGAATTATATCCCCATGCGATAATTTCACTATGCACTTTACTAGTTACTCCATATGAACTAAGGATTGTTGAATAATTAGTTCCATCAGGTCTAGTATGTGAGAACTTAGTAACTAATTCCTTAGCTCTAGCATTGGCAGCTTTTGTTAGTGCTTCATCTAATACTAGTGCACTTTTACCTACTGCTGAGCGTTTCTCATTATCTAGTTTAAGTATTTCTAATGCTTCACTAGAATATACAAAATCACTATTAGTAGTTGTTTGAACTACAGTTGAAGTAGTTGTAGGCTTAGTAGTTGTCGTTACCTTTGGTGTAGTTGTTACTTTCGATGTAGTAGTCACAGGTTTACTAGTAGTACTTGTAGTGATCTTGGTAGTTGTGTTGGGTTTCTTTGTTGTTACAGCTGTTGTAGTGGTTGTAACGGTAGTCGTTATTACTGGTACTTCTATTTCTGCTGAACTTATTAATGATGAAATAGCTTCTTCATCTAGCTCGCCACGTGTTGTTATTGAAGCTTTAAGTAGTCTTTGAGAATTGAATAATTCTGCTTCAGCTAAAGGTATAGCTTCATTTGTTTGAATCTCTTTACTGCAGCTAATTAAAAGCAAAGCAGTAAAGAATAGTAATAAAAATCTTTTCATACATTCCTCCTGCCCCCAAAGTATTATAACTTAAAATATGCAGAAAGTAACTGTTAACTATTGCCATCCTCAATTACTAGCATTACCCAATAGGATTTGCCCGCATAATAGTAATAGCCCACTCCTACTTTATTAAAGCCATATTTCTTATCCATAATATTCTTATTATCATTGGCAGTATGTGCCCATGCATATACCATACTATATGCATTGGAATAGCCTGCGCCTATTGACTCAGCTGCACTATCATAAGTAAAGCCATATTCATCTAAAACAGTTGAGAAATTCGTATAGTCTAAACGCACATGTGAAAAGCGTTCAGCTATTTCTCTAGCACGTAAATTAGCAGCAATACATAAGTATTCTTCAACAATATACTCCTCTAAATTATTAACCTTACGTAGCTTATTGATTTCTAATATCGCATCATAGCCTACATCTGTCACCTTGTCATACATTGGTGTATATGCATAAGTAGTTGTGGTAGTCGTTACAGTATCAATATATGGTATAGTTGTCGTCACAGGTGTGGTAGTTGTACTAACTGTTGTTGTCACATCGGTATTTGATACATCAGTAGTAGTAATTGCTGATGTCGTTGTTGATTCCGTAGTTGTTGCAACTGTCGTAGTTGTAGTTGTTGTAGTAGTCACTGGATATGTCGTTACCTTAATAGTGAAAGGTACTGTTGTTACTAGTGTTGTCGTTTCTTCAATCTCACTAGTCGCAGTTAATGGCGTAGTTACAATATTAATCACTGGAGCTGGTGTCGTATGTGGTGTAGCTGTATATACTTGTGGTCTACTTGAAGTTGTATTTGTAGTTACATTTTCATTATTATTTTGTTGTACGCTACAGCCTATAAGTAGTAAAGAAATAAATACCATCATTAATTTACGCATAATCACTACCTCCTAACCTTTATTATACATTATAGCGGGAGAAAACGTAAAAAAAGTTGACTGGTGCATCAACTTTTCTTACCAAAATATTTATAGAAGAGGGAAAGTAGATTTTTTCTACACTTATATAATAGCCCTCTATTGTGTTAGAAATGTGAAAATTTCAGAAAAAGTTTTAGATTTTCTGAAAATTTCCATTTTCTTTCATTATTTAATCCAAGATTCGTCACTTGGATTAGCACGGAATGCTAATAAACGAGGTACATCTTCTTCTTTGATGTAACCACTAGCTACTGCAGCTTTTAATAATGCATCATAGTTAGATAATGAAACATTCTTAACATTAGCTGCTGCAAGTCTATCAAGACCCTTTTGCATACCATATGTAAAGATTGATACAATACCTAATACTTCAGCACCTGCTTCACGTAATACATTAACAACATCAATTACACTACCACCAGTACTAATTAAGTCTTCAATAACTACTACCTTTTGACCTGGTAATAATTTTCCTTCGATTTGGTTTGTACGACCATGGTCTTTACTAGAACCACGTACATAACCCATTGGTAAACCTAAGATATCTGATACATAAGCAGCATGTGCAATACCAGCAGTACTTGTACCCATTAATACTTCTACTTCAGGATAATTAGCTTTTACTACTTCAGCTAATCCAGATTCTACTACTTTACGACCTTCTACATCACTTAATACTAAACGATTGTCGCAATAAATAGGTGATTTAATACCACTAGCCCATGTGAATGGTTGATCTGGGCGTAAGAATACAGCCTCAATATCTAATAATACTTTCGCAACTCTTTCATCTAATTTTTCCATTGTCTTATTCCTTCCCTTCAACGAATTCTCTTACACAACGACGATATGCTTCAACTGGATCTTCAGCTTGCGTAATAGGACGACCTACTACGATATAGTGAGACCCAATTGTACGAGCCTTTAATGGAGTAGTAATACGTACTTGGTCATCTTTTGCACTATCAGCAAAACGAATACCTGGAGTAACTGTTACGAAATCATCTCCACAAGTTTCTCTTACATAACCAGCTTCAAGTGGTGAACATACAACACCATCTAAACCTGAAGTTTGTGCTAGCTTCGCATAGCTTCTTACACAATCTTCTACTGTACCACTAATACCTAATTCATTATTCATAGCTTCTTGGCTAGTTGAAGTTAATTGTGTTACAGCGATTAAAATAGGACGTTTGCCTTTGCTACCTTCAGTTAAACCTTCTAATGCATATTTCATCATTTCACTACCACCAGCAGCATGTAGGTTAACCATATCTACATCTAAACGAGCTACATTACGCATAGCCTTTTTAACTGTATTTGGAATATCATGTAATTTTAAATCTAAGAAAATCTTATGTCCTCTTTCTTTAATAGCACGTACGATTTCAGGACCTTCACCATAGAAGATTTCCATACCAATCTTTACGAATGGTTTCTCATCTTGGAATTTATCCAAGAAATTAAGTGTGTCTTCGCGTGTAGCGAAATCTAATGCGATAATTACGTCTCTTTCCATTTTACTTTACCCCTTTTCTGATACATTCTTTAATATCTTTAATTCCTAATTCATCTAAGACCCTAGGAATATCTTCAATAATCTTGATACAAGCACAAGGATCAACTAAGTTAGCTGCCCCAATTTGTACTGCACTTGCACCTGCATAAAGCATTTCTACCACATCGTAAGCATCCATAACTCCACCCATACCAATAATAGGTAGGTTAACAGCTTTCGCAACTTGATAGATACAACGTAATGCTACCGGCTTAATACCAGGTCCTGAATAACCACCTGTAGTATTAGCTAGAATAGGCTTAGCTGTTTTTAAATCAAATCTCATACCCATTAAGGTATTAATCATTGATAAGCCATCAGCACCTGCTTCTTCACATACCTTCGCAATCTCTACAATATTAGTAACATTAGGTGTTAACTTAACATATAGAGGTTTAGTTGTAACTGCTTTAACTTTACTTACTACTTCTCTTACTACATCTTTATCTGTACCAAAGCTCATTCCACCACCATGTACATTAGGACATGAGATATCTAATTCTAAAATCGCAACATCCTCACATTTATCCATTTTCTCTGCAGTGTAAACATAATCTTCTACACTGAAGCCTGATATATTAGCAATGATTGGTTGTTTGAATACTTCTCTTAGCTTAGGGATTTCTTCATTAATAACCTTTTCTACTCCAGGATTTTGTAACCCTACAGCATTTAATAAACCAGTATCACAATCAGCAATACGTGGTGTAGGATTTCCGAATCTAGCATCCTTAGTAGTTCCTTTAATAGAAATAGAACCTAATCTATCAATATCATAAAATTGTTGGAATTCATATCCAAATCCAAATGTACCAGAAGCTGGAATAATTGGATTTTGAAGTACTACTCCACTTAATTCAGTTGTTAGTCTTCCCATAATACTTCCTCACTTTCAAGTACTGGACCATCTACACAGATTTTCTTATTACCATATAGTGTCTTACATGTACATCCCATACATGCACCAAAACCACAGCCCATCTTTTCTTCAAATGATAATTGACCTTTACCATAATTACCCTTATGTACTGCCTTAAGCATTGGTTTAGGACCACATGTATAATAATGAGTAAATGTTAATGTATCTAAAGCGTTTGTCACAAAACCCTTAGTACCATAGCTACCATCTACTGTTGTCACTACTACATCACAGCCTAATTTCTTAAATTCTTCTTCATAGAAGATTTCTGACTTAGTATTAAATCCTAATACGGCAGTTACTTTCTTACCGCTAGCAATTAATTCTTTCGCTACACGATACATTGGAGGGACACCTACGCCACCACCAATAACCACTTGTGATTCATCATCTTGAAGTGTGAAGCCATTACCTAAACCAACTAACACTTGTAGCTTAGCACCTACTTCAATATCCTTCATAATGATTGTTCCTTTACCAACAGTCTTATAAATGATAGTGATAGTTGTTTCATCATAGTCACAAATACTAATAGGTCTTCTTAAGAATACACCTTCGACCTTGATATTAATAAATTGTCCAGCCTTAGTAATCGCACTTGTATCTCCTTCAAGTACCATGCGATATACATTCTCAACTAACTTTTCATTTTTAAGAACCGTTAGTACTACATCCTTGCTCATTACTATTCATCTCCTTTTTGGTAGATTACATTACCTTCATAGATTGTCATTTCATTCTCGCCACATACTTCATAACCTACATAAGGGCAGTTTTGACTAATACTATGTAATGTTTCAATCACAAATTTCTTATCTAAATTATATACACATAAATTAGCTTTTGCACCTACTTTGACTTCTGCTTTATCTTCATTACGTAAGATATGCATAGCTGTAGTCATCTTTTCAATTAGTGTATCTAATGATACTAAACCTGTTTGTACTAGGTTAGTATATAGTAAGCCAAAAGCATATTCATTAGTGATAATACCAAATGGGCTACTTGCTAATCCTTTTTGTTTTTCTTCTACACTGTGAGGTGCATTATCAGTTGCAATTACATCAATCGTACCATCATTTAAGGCGGCAATTAAGGCTTGGCGATCCTCTTCACTACGAAGTGGTGGATTCATCTTCCAGTTAGCATCATCCGTTACATCCTTATCCGTTGAGATAAGATGATGTGGTGTAACTTCACACGTTACATGAATACCATCCTTCTTAGCTTGGCGAATGGCTTCTGCACTTTCTTTACACGAGATATGACATACATGTAAGTGACAACCAGTTTCTTTCGCAAGACGAATAGCTTCTTTTACTGGTTCATATTCAGATGCAGCACAAATACCTTTATATCCTTTAGATAATAAATATTCAGTATCAGCTACATAGCCTCCATTAACTAATTTCATATCTTCTAAATGAAGCATCATAGGCTTATTTAGCTTAGCAGCTTTAATCATTGCTTCTTTTAATAAGTTACTATCTTGTACACCCTTACCATCATCACTATATCCAATGATATATGGTGCTAGAGCCTCCATATCACTTAGTTCCTCACCAGCTTCATTCACTGTTACTGAGCCAAGTGGTAATACGCCAATACAAGCATCTCTTTCAATGATATCTAATTGTTCTTTTAAGTGTTCATATGAATCAGGTACTGGTTTTAAATTAGGCATTGTACATAATAATGTATAACCTCCTCTAGCAGCACTCATGCATCCACTCTTAATTGTTTCCTTATAAGAAAAACCAGGCTCACGAAGATGAACATGCGCATCTTCAAAACCTGGTAATACAACACAATTAGAGATATCAAAAACTAATGCATCAGTCGGTGCATTTATAGAAGCAGCAATTTCACAGATTTCATCATTCTGTAATGCGATATCACATTTAATAAATTGTCCGTTTTGTCTAATGCTTCCATTTTTCAATATCAACATTTCTTAATCCTCCAAATCTATACAAAAAAACCTCTATAGATACTATAAGGTTGCCTTTTCAGATTAGTTTTTACGGTTACCTTGAGGACCTCTCTGGATCCCTTTAAAAGTATCTGTAGGTATTATAGCATAATTAAACTAATTAGCAAGCCTAAATAACACATCAAAATTAATTACTTTTATTAAGCTATCTACAAATTAATTAAGTATATTCTTTGACTTATCCTTCAAAAAAAGATACTATCAAATTAACAAGATTCATACATTTATAAGGAGGCTTTTATGGCAAAATATGTTGATGTTCTAAAAGATAAAGTAATCGTAATTACTGGTACTACTTCTGGTATTGGTGAAGGCATGGCAAGATTATTCGCTGAACAAGGAGCTAAAGTTGTTGGTTCAGGCAGAAGAAAAGAAAAAGGTGAACAAATAATGAAAGAAATTTGTGATGCTGGTGGCGATGCGATATTTGTGAGAACTGATGTGTCTGATCACTTACAAATCAAAGCATTAATTGATACAGCTGTTGAACATTATGGAAGAATTGATATTCTAGTTAATAATGCAGCTTTAGAGCCTACTATCATGCTTAAAGATATTACTTGGGAACAATTTGAGCAAGTAATCAATACTAATCTAGGTGCTTATGTAATGGGTACTAAATATGCACTAGATTATATGTTACCTCAAAAGAGTGGTAAGATTTTAAATATCAATTCTGTAACATCAGAACAAATAGTACCAGGTGTTGGGGTATACTCACTTGCGAAAGCTGGTATTCGTAATTTAACTAAAACTACAGCACTAGAATATGCTAGAGAAGGTATACGTTGTAATGAAATTTGCCCTGGATTAATTCTAGCAGGAGAATTTATGAAGCCCGAAGTTAGGGAATGGGCAAAAGACAGCATTGAAAACGGTACTCCAGTACCTCGTTTAGGTACTGTTGAAGAAATAGCTTACGCTGCTCTATATTTATTATCAGATGAAGCAGATTTCTGTAATGCAACATCATTATTTGTTGATGGTGGTAGAAGATTAATCTAATACAATAAAAAATGTGGACTACAATAGCCCACATTTTTATTATTGCCTATTTGTATTCTGCATCACAGTATACACAACGATATGTTTTCTTTTCTTTATTTACTAATTTGAACTTATGAACAATTTCTTGTTCAACTGAAGTGATACAACGTGGATTTTTACATTGAATTACGCTTGTTAATGTTTCTGGTAATTCAAGGTGTAATTTTCTAGCTAATTCACCATTTTCAACAACATTAACTGTAATATGGTTATCAATATAACCTAATGCATCTAAATCTACTTCTAATTCAGTATCAATTTTGATAATATCTTTTTTACCGTATTTTTCAGATTTTACGTTTTGAATAATAGCTACGCAGCAATCTAATTTATCTAATTGAAGTAATTGATAAATATTCATACTTTCGCCTGCTTTAATATGATCTAATACAATTCCATTTTTTACGCCATCTACATTCATCTTGTTTTCCTCCTATTTAATACCTAATAAGAATAGAATTAATGCCATTCTGACATGCTTACCACATAATGCTTGGAAGAAGTAGTCAGCTCTTGGGTCATCATCAACTTCTACTGAAATTTCATTTACTCTTGGTAATGGATGCATAATTGATAAATCTTCTTTAGCAAGTTTTAATTTAGCTAAATCTAAAATGTAGCTATCTTTTAAGCGAATATAATCTTCTTGGTTAAAGAATCTTTCTCTTTGTACACGAGTCATATATAAGATGTCTAGTTTAGGTAATGCTTCTTCTAAGCTAGTAGTTTCTGTCCATTTAACTCCTACTTCATTCATTTTTTCTTTAATATATTCAGGTACTCTTAATTCATTTGGTGAAATTAATACGAATTCTACATTTTCATAACGTAACATAGCTTCGATTAATGAGTGAACTGTTCTACCGAATTGTAAGTCTCCACATAGACCAACTACTAAGTTATTTAATCTACCCTTACGGCGTTTGATAGTTAATAAGTCAGTTAATGTTTGTGTTGGGTGGAAGTGACCACCATCACCACCATTAATGATAGGAACTACTGTTTTTTGTGCAGCAACAATTGGAGCACCTTCCTTTGGATGTCTCATAGCGATAATGTCTGCATAGCATCCAACTGTTCTAACTGTATCACTAACACTTTCTCCCTTGGCAGCAGAGCTTGATTTTGCTTCTGAGAATCCTAATACTGATCCACCTAATTCTAACATAGCTGCTTCAAAGCTAAGTCTTGTACGAGTTGATGGTTCGAAGAATAATGTCGCTAATTTTTTATGGCGGCAAATATCTTGATAATCTGTTGGATTAGCTACGATATCATCAGCCACCTCAATTAAATGGTCGATTTCATCTAAAGTTAAATCCGTAATGTTAATTAAATTTCTTACATTTTCCACGTTAATTTGCTCCTTTCGCATGCGTTTTTAATTAGCACCTAATAAAAAAACCTCCATAGATACTATGAGGGCCCACTTAAAACAATTTCATATTTGGTTACCTTAAGAACCTCTCTGGATTCCCTTAAAAGTATCTGTGAACATTATAGCAGAATCATTTTGGATTTCAAGTAAAAATTTTAAGATAAATATAAAATTTTGTAAGATAATATTCACTACATTTTTAGTATAAGTATTCTTATAAAGAATACGAAACACAATTATTTATTTTCATTTCAACTAATTAGCTTCACGAAATATTCCTCTTATTCTCAGATACCCGCAGTACATCTATTGCTTCATTTTACTATTGTTTAATAATTTGAAAATCTACAAAGATTTAGGAAATATTTTATTTTTGATAGTAAAATACCACTATATATAAAGAAAAAATATATGATTGTTCTAAAAAATAAACTCATATATTTTCAAATTAAAATAATTATCTAAATTTTAAGTATTAAATCAATGCATTTGTATTCATTATACTTTTAAATACAAAAAAGTAAGGAACAAGATTTCCTTACTTTTCTACATTTATTACTTAGTTACTTTTGTACCACTTTCACCCTTAAGAGCTAAAGCAGCTTTTTCTAATGAAGCAATGATTGCTTGACGATTATCACCGCTATTTACGAAAGACATTGCAGCTTGCACTTTTGGTAACATACTACCTGGAGCAAAATGACCTTCTTCAATATACTTTTCAGCCTCAGCAATAGTCATCGTTTCTAGAGCTTGGCAATCTGGTTTATTGAAATTAATCATAACGCGATCAACAGCAGTAAGAATGAACAAGTAATCAGCATTTAAAATTTCAGCAATCTTAGCAGATGCGAAGTCTTTGTCGATTACTGCAGGTACACCAACTAAAGAGTTTCCTTTTTTAATTACTGGAATACCGCCTCCACCAACTGTAATAGCTACATAACCAGCTTCTACAACACTACGAACTAAATCCTTTTCAATAATATCTACAGGTTTTGGAGAAGCCACTACACGACGATAGCCACGCCCTGCATCTTCTTTCATAGTGAAGCCTTTAGTAGCGACTAATTCATCTGCTTCTTCCTTAGTATAGAAACGTCCGATAGGCTTAGTAGCATTTTGGAATGCTGGATCATTTTCATCAACTTGAACTTGAGTAACGATAGCCGCTACAGTCTTATTGATGTTTCTGTTTGCTAATTCTTCATAAAGAGCATTTTGTAAATGATAACCAATATATCCTTGGCTCATTGCTCCACATTCAGGGAAAGGCATTTCTGGAGTTTTTGCCTCAGAATTGGCAGCTGCATCCATAGCTAAGTTAATCATCCCAACTTGTGGTCCATTACCATGAGCAATGATTAATTCATGTCCTTCAGCGATTAAATCTACCAATGGTTTTGCTGTTTCTTTTACTAAAGCTAATTGTTCTACTGGGTTGTTCCCCAAAGCGTTTCCACCTAATGCAACTACAATTCTTGACATACATTTACCTACTTTCTTTGTCCTGAAGGTTGTTGTTGAGTAATACAGTGAATATTACCTCCACCATATACTACTTCCCAAGAAGGAACACCAACAACTTTCTTATCTGGGAATACTTCTTGTAATTGTTTAACAGCTAAAGCATCGTTTTCGTCACCGTATTGTGGCACGATTACTCCGTTGTTAGTGATTAAGAAATTTAAGTAAGAAGAAATACATACATCGCCTTCTTCACGTGGTAATGTACCTTCAACTAGGTCAATTTCAAAATCCTTTTGAATTGTAACATATTTTTTTGGCATACACAACTTATGAACGACTAATTTTCTACCTTTTGCATCTGTACAGTTACTTAAGAACTCATAAGCATCACGACTTGCTTGATAGAATTGACTATCTTCATTTTCTTCCCAGATACAAATAACTTCACCAGGTCTTGCGAAGCAAGCAACATCATCAACATGTCCTGTAGTTTCTTCTGGATCAATACCATCTTTAATCCAAATAATTTTTTCAAGGTTAAGATATTCTTTTAATTTTTCTTCAATTTCTTCTTTTGTTAGATGTGGATTTCTTCCTGGAGATAATAAACACATTTCAGTAGTTAATAAAGTACCTTCACCATCTACATGAATAGAACCACCTTCAAGAACGAATCCTTCGGCACGGTAAGTATCAACTCTTTCAATTTCACACACTTTTTGAGCGATTGCATCATCTTGATCCCATGGGAAATATAAACCATCATAGAATCCACCATATGCGTTGAATTCCCAGTCAACAGCACGAACATCACCCTTATCATTGATTACAAATGTTGGTCCTGTATCACGAATCCATGCATCATCTGCTGACATTTCAACAACACGAACATCTCTTGGTAACATATAACGTGCATTTGCATATTGAGCTTTAGAAGCACATACTGTTACAGGAGTAAATTCAGAAATAGCTTTTGCGATTTCTACATAAGCTTTTTGAGCTGGTTTAGCCCCGCTTCTCCAAACATCTGGTCTTTCAGGCCATAACATCCACACTTGATCTTGTGGTTCATATTCACCAGGCATACGGAAACCGTCTTGCTTAGGTGTTGTTCCAATAATTCTCTTTGCCATATTATTTCTCCTTTTAAGATAATTTATATAATCTTTAACTTATTAGTCTTTTATTTTTTTAACAGCAATAATTAATTCTCCAATAACTAAACAGATTGCGAAACCAATAGTAATAGGTAATGTAGCCGCTAATGTTTCAGGATCAAAGCTTAAAGGTACTGCAGTGAAAATAATTGAAATAATAATCAATAACATTGGTACATAAGCTAATACTTTCAACATTGAATCACTACCAGGAACCTTGAAAACTCTTGGAGTATCTGGATCCATTTTTCTCAACTTTAAGAATGATGGGAACATCATAATATAAGAAGCTAAGAATGAAACTAAGTTAAGAGCAAAGAATGCCCAGAATAAATCGCTATCACCTAAGAAAATACCAAGAATAACTACGATTGAAGCAACGATACCATTCATAACAGCTGAACCTACTGGCATATCATTTTTTTCACTTCTCTTAGAGAATACTGCTGGTAAAGCACCATTTTCAGCAGCATAGCAAGCTGTATTATTAACACCTAATGACCAAGAAATCATATTTCCAAATAATGTTAATAAGAATAAGAATGCAACTAATGCGATAATAGGTCCTGTTTCAGTATTTAATAAAATCATGAAAGCATCTGTTAAGCCACTAGCCATACCAATTTCTTCAAATGGAATAGCAGCACTAATACCGAATGCAGAGAAGATATAAATTGCAGCAATTACAAAACCACCAATGATAATTGCTTGTGGAATTTGCTTAGTAGGATTTTCCATATCATCAGCAAATGTACAAATAACTTCGAAACCTAACATATTAAAGATAATAACAGAAATTAATGATAAACTATCAACATCAAAGCTAGGTAATAAATCTGCTGCATGGAATGGATTGGCAAGACCATTTTGCATCATACCATAAATACCTAATGCACCAATAGCTACAGCTAATATAACCTTAATAGCTGCTGCACCATTTAAAATCCAAACGCTATCACATACAGGATATAAGCTAATCCAAACAACAATCCAAACGAATGCTAATTGTATTGCAACACTAACGAATAAGCTTAATTCGATACCAAAGATTAATGTGATTAAATCTGGTACCATAACTGCCAATGAAGCCATCCATAGAGGGAAGTTAATCCAATAATACCAAGCTGCTCTTGAACCCCATTTTCTACCAAAAGCCTTAGTTATCCAGTCATACAATCCACCTTCACTAGGATAAGATGTTCCTAATTCTGCTGAAATCAATCCATATGGAAGAAGGAAAGCAATAATCATGAAAATCCACCAGAAATATTGTGAGTTACCAATAGCCGCAACTGGAGCAGCTGCTTCAGCAACGAAAATTACACAAATTACAGACAATATTGCCGAAGACAATTTAAATTTTTTCTTTTCCATAAATTTATCTCCTATGAGTTCAACTCATTCTTAATTTTTTATTATCTAAAGAACTAGTAATTAGTATCCATTCCTAAACGAGTTTCTAAGAATTTATCTAATTGTTCTTTAGCTGCTTTAATTTCTAATTCAGAATGTTTTTCAGCATTACGCATGAAGTATACTAATAAACCACGCATAGCTGTTAAACGATTACCTGCTTCATCCCAACATAATGATGCATCAGAATCAGCAACTTCATCAGTAACATCTTCACCACGAGTTGCAGGTAAGCAATGCATAAATTTGCATCCAATGTTTCCTAATTGCATTAATTCACGATTTACTTGGTAATCATGGAATACACGTACGCGTTCTTCTTTAGGCATTTCATTTTCATATAATCCATACCATACATCTGTATAAATGAAATCAGCACCCTTAACTGAGTCACGATTATCTGTAACTTCCCAAGTACCACCAGAAACTTTACAGTTAGCTTCTAAAATAGCTTTATGATCTTCATTTAATTGATGTCCTTCTGGTCCATAATGTACGAAATGCATACCTAATTTAGTAGTAATGAAACCTAATGATGCGCAAACTTGAGTACCATCACCTACGAATACTACTTTACAATCCTCTAATTTCTTGCCTCTTGGTAAGTTCTCAACGATTGTACACATATCACCAATTTCTTGAGTTGGATGGTTGTAATCTGACATACCATTGATTACTGGAATTGTGCAAGCATTAGCTAAATCAACTACAGTCTTATGTTCAATAACACGAGCCATAACGATATCAATTAATTGAGATAATACTTTACCTGTATCACCAATTGTTTCATGTCCACCTAATTGAATCATACCAGGGCCTAAATATTGTGCATGTCCACCTAATTGTTCCATTGCTGTTTCAAATGAAACACGTGTTCTTGTTGATGATTGTTGGAAAATCATACCTAATGTTTTTCCTCTTAATAATGGTGGGTTGTACCCAGCTTTAATAGCTTTCTTAATTGCTAATGATAAATCGATGATGTCTAATAATTCCTCTTTTGTAAATTCATTTGTGTCAATAAAATCTTTCACCATATTATTATATCCTCCTTTGAAACATTTTTATATTCAGCTTGTACGCACTGAACTTGACATATCCATTATATCTTCTAAAATAAAATCTTAGAATACACCAAAAGGTAGAAAATGGTAAACTACGGTTTAATTTGTGAATCAAATATCATTGTTTAGCGCTTTCGTTCCATAAACCTTTCGGTATATTTTAATAAACTTTTTAGAACTAATGGAAAAACGTTTAGAAATTTGGTATAATGTATTGGATATTATATCAATCAATTATAAATCAACCACATTTCTGTAAATGAGGAGGTAATAATTTTGACACAAGTAATATTATTTATATATAGTTTTCTACTGGTTATACTATTTACTGTTGTTTCAACACTCTCATTAGTATATTTTTTAAGGAAATACAATCCTTTTTTCCTTTCATTATCTTTATTGTTTTTAGTTTTTATTCTTGATATGATTGTCATAACGATGACAGAATTTGTACCGATGTTTGCTGTTTTCTACGACCAAACATTTATGATGATTCCATCATTTAAAACTATTATATTAGTAGTATCAGCTCTTTGTATCACATATCTATATAATTCTATAGTTTATAATAAAACAGTAAAGCAATTATATATCCCTATCATTTTCATGTTATTAGTATTCCTATTTATTCCTATCTATCCTGGTAATGAAATAAAAGTATTTACATATTATACAGTCTACCAAGTATTCACACTATGGATTGGTTTCTCATTATATAACTACTACAAGAATCACGAATCCGAATATCGTGACCGTATGAAGCTTGTAAAAAGACTTGCTGTATTAACTATTGTATTTTCACTATTAATCATCGTTGAAGACTTTGTGGTAATCTTCTTCTTTGATAACTATTCACCAGAAACACTACACATCCAAAATCGCTGTTATTCTGAAGATATATATCGAATCACACTTGCATATCATGCAATTTATTATTTAATCAGTAAAATTCAGCCTCACTTATTAAAAGATAGTTACGAATTTGATGATCCTAATTTATTAAATAATGAAATTAACACGGAAGAAACATCTAAAATAACAGTGGATATTAATGAAATAAACATTAATAAATTTGATAATTTCTGTAATTACTATGATTTCACATCACGTGAGAAAGAAATTCTAAAACTTATTATTGCGTATAAGAGTTCTTCAGAAATTAGTGATGAATTATTCATTGCTCAAGGTACTGTAAAGACTCATATGCACAAGATATACCAAAAAGTCAATGTTACAAAGCGATCACAATTAATCGCACTTTACAATGAATTTTCCACTAATCAAGATTTGGGTTAACCAAATCTTTTAGTTTATTCAAAAAAAATTCACCCTATAAAAAACACCATTATATGCGTTTTAAGCTTGCCGAAAAGTTTATCTAAATAAACCTTTCGTTCATTGTTTTATATTACATTTAGCAGTATCATACAATTAAGAATAAATAATTGGAGGAATCATAATGGCAAATACAATTTGGGTACTTCTCCCTCCCCTTTTAGTGATATTAGTTGCTTGTATAAGTAAAGAAGTATATACATCATTAATTATCGGAATAATAGTGGGATGTATGATGATTACTAATTTCAATGTAATTGCATCCATAGAACTATTAATACAGCTATTAATGAAAATAATAAGTGAAAATACAGGACTATTAATATTCCTTATTTTATTAGGTATTATTGTTGCCTTAGTTACAAAATCTGGTGCATCGCATGCATATGCTAATGCAGCACGTAAGATTATCAAATCGCGTAGATCAGCGTTACTCGCAACATCTGGATTAGGAGTATTAATTTTTATAGATGACTATTTCAATTGTTTAACTGTTGGTACAGTTATGAAACCAATTACTGATAAATATCAGGTTTCTCGTGCAAAGCTAGCTTATATTATAGATTCAACTGCTGCACCTGTATGTATTCTCTCTCCTATTTCATCATGGGCTGCAGCAATTGCATCTTCATTGCCTAACAATTCTACAATTGATGGCTATATGTTATTTTTATCTACAATTCCATTTAATATATACGCATTATTAACTATGGCATTTATGCTTTGGATTATCTTAATAGATAAAGATTTGTTTGCAATGAAAACATATCATGGCACTTTAGAAACAAAAGAAGAAATTATTGTTGGCGAAAACATTAAAGAGGTTGGTAACGGTAAAGTTATCGATATTATACTTCCTGTCTTGACGCTAATTACTCTATGTATTTTATGTATGCTGTATCATGGTGGATTCTTTGCCGGTGCTACGTTAGTAGAGGCACTATCTAACTGTGATTCTGTTTATTCTCTAGCAATTGGTTCTGCCATTACTTTAATCATTATTTTCATATTTTATATTCCACGTAAAGTATTAAAACCTTCTCAGTTTTCAGAAGCTTTTGTTGAAGGGTTTAAATCAATGGCAGAAGCAATTATAATATTGTGCTTATCATGGACACTTGCGGAAATTTGTTCTGCCGACTATTTAAATTTAGGTGGTTATATTGCTTCTATATTATCTTATGTAACTGAGCTTTATAAATTTATGCCTGTAGTCTTTTTCATCATTTCGCTCGTTGTTACTTTCGCAACCGGGGCCAGTTGGGCTGCCTTTGCGATTCTTATCCCTATCATTGCTACTATCTTCCAAACAGAGGGGATGATGCTATCTTTGACTGTATCGGCATGCTTAGCTGGAGCTGTTGCAGGTGACCATATTTCACCACTTTCCGATACATCCATTTTGTCAAGCGCAGGAGCGCAATGTGTTCATTTAACTCATGTTCAAACTCAATTACCATATGCCTTAGTGGTTATCATAGCTACGATTATTGGATATACCGTAGGCGGAATACTACAAAACGGATGGATGGGGTTAGCTATTGGACTACTTTCATTAATTATCTTCATGATTAATGCCACGTATAAATTAAGAAAAGAATAAAAAATAAGATGAGAAATACCTATACAAAGTATCTCTCATCTTTTATTTACTTATTCTTCTGTACCTCTAATATATACACCATCAATACCATCTAATTCCACTGTCTTGACAATAATCGATTCAGTTTCGCTAGTTGGGATATTCTTACCAACAAAATCAGCACGAATTGGTAGTTCACGATGACCTCTATCCACTAATACTGCTAATTGAATTTCTCTAGCTCTACCATAGTCCATAATCGCATCCATGGCAGCTCTAACTGTTCTACCTTTGTGTAATACATCATCTACAAGAATTACCTTCTTATCATGTACATCTACAGCTAATTCTTCTTGTTCTCGTTCAAAAGTTTTCTTTTGATCATCACGCCACATCGAGATATCTAATTCACAAAAAGGAACTTCTTGCCCTTCAAACTCAGAAACCATATCTCTTAAACGCTTTCCAATTGGCACTCCCTTAGATTTAATACCAACTATCACAATATTATCTACACCTTTATTTCTTTCAATAATTTCATGTGCCATTCTTATCATCGAACGTTTCATCATTGATGCATCAAATAATTCCTTCATGTTTATCCTCCATTATATCTCTAATTGCCTCAGCTACACTTTTAACTTGTTTCTTTGCTACTTGCTTAACAGCATCATTCCCATTCTTCATGGCATAGCCATAGAATGCTTTAATCATGCCAACATCATTTAATGAATCACCTACAGTATATATCATCGCATCAGGAAATTCATCCTTTAATTTATAAATTGCATTTTCCTTAGTTATATTATGCGCTGTAATATCAACATTAATCCCCGCATTAATTTTAAGTTCAACACAATCTCCTAATTCACTAACTATTTCTTCACTTACCTTACTACATCTATGCTTATCAAAATCCTTTAAATATACAGCCACTACATTATTAGGATCAACCTTACTACTTTTAGAAAATAATGCTCCACCCACTTTAAAAACAAAAGCTCCTAATGATAGACGAGTCTTTGTGTTTTGTACTTCATGATGAACACCATCTGAAATAGTCACTGAATCAATCAAATGCTTACTAGCGATATGCACAATTCGCTCAGTTACTTCTTTCTCAATTCGCCCATTAATAGTATGCTTATCATTTTTGATGATTAATGCACCATTACTAAGCACCAAAAAATCTGGATGCACACCATATCTTTCAAGCATTGGTTCTAAAGATTTTAATCTTCTACCGGTGACAACACCAAATAAATTGCCTGCTTTTTGAAAATCTTTTATAGCTTCTAATGTATCTTTAGAAATAATATCAGCGACTGCTAACGTACCATCAAAATCTGAACAAAGTATTTTCATCGTTGTCACTCCCTTATAAAGGTAATTATACCGATAAAACCTATTTACTTCAAGTCTATTTCTTTTAATGCTTTTAATAGTTTTAAACAAGCATTTACGCTTTGATAATCTTTCATATCAATAATGATTCTTGACTTATGCATATCCTTATATCCAGCATATACAAGTATCTGATGCTTATCATATAACTCTTCACATACTGCCTCTGAATCGCTAACCTCTACTACAATATAAGCATTAGAATAATTAGTATCTGGTAATACATGATATCCCATTGTTTTAATCTTAGTACGCATGAAGGATACTAAATAGGTGAAGTATGAATACCATTCTATAATATTAAATTGATTCACTGTTAAGAGTGTATTGTATAATTCTTGGTATTCCTTTACCCATCTTTCATTATCATTAATATAATCATCATATGAAGCATAGTTAATAAAGTAATCAACCGTATTATTACCTAATAAATTCTTAGCTTTATTACTAATCCCAATAAAAGCATACATACTGTCAAATATCTCGGCATTACCTATCGCAATATCGATTAATTCATTATCTAACTCCACAGGATTCATCAAGATACTATTACTTATATTAACTATTAATAATATATTATTCATATTAACGGTCTTTTTTAAAACATTAATATTATATAATACTCCATTATTCATCTCAGTATATGGAATATATAAAGCATCATAATGATTATTCAAAGCATTCATAATACTTAATAATGGTAATACATCTTCCTTTACATAAATAGAATCATGCTTTAGTTCACATAAATCACAGATATATTCAATATACTCTAAGCTTTCTTTTCTACCTACTAATAATATTCTAGAAGTACTAGTGAAGAAATTACGAAATACACTCTCTATTGCTAGCTCAATCGTTCCACGAACAACATATACATTATCACCTGCTACTCCTATTAATTTACCGATATTATCTCTAATACCTTGAATAAGGGGTTTTAAACCTTCATTATCACTCATATAGCCACCTCTCTTTACCATATGAGGATAGTAGAGATTTGCCCACTATTCACAATC
>JAFXJJ010000104.1 GCA_017532345.1 Erysipelotrichales bacterium | reverse complement strand
CTCTTTCAAGTCCATCAACTCTTGTAATGTTCTTAAACAATGTATCTTCTAAAGTATCTAGGCTTATATTTATGCCTGTTAATCCCTTTTCAACTAGCTTATCTATTTCATCTTCTAATAAATATCCGTTTGTTGTCATGGTGATATCTTTGATACCATCAATTTTCCGAATATCCTCAACTAGTGAATGAACGCCTTTACGAACTAATGGTTCTCCACCTGTTAATTTAATCTTACGAAAACCAATGCTTGCCATTATACGTACAATTCGCGTAATTTCATCAAATGTCAACATTTCATCATGCTTACATAATTCAATACCTTCCTCTGGCATACAATACTGACATCTGAAATTACAACGATCTGTTACAGATATCCTTAAATAATCTATATTTCTTCCATATGCATCAATCATTATTTACCTACTTTCATTGAAATAAAAGTCTCCGCTTTTACCTCCATGCTTCTCACATAGATGAATCTCATTCATTACCATGTTCTTATCAACAGCCTTACACATATCATATATTGTTAATAAGGCTACTGAAACACCATGAATAGCTTCCATCTCTACTCCCGTCTTCCCCTCCACCTTAACTGTACAATACACTGTGATAGTATTAGCTTCCTGATCAACTTCAAAATCAATACTACATTTTGTAATCATTAGTGGATGACACATTGGAATCAATTCATGTGTTTTCTTAACACCCATAATTCCAGCTACTCTTGCAACACCTAACACATCACCCTTCTTGATTGATTTATTAACTACTGCATCAATGATTGCTTTCGAGCATACAATTGTACCCTTAGCTGTGGCACTACGATGCGTAATATCCTTATTACTCACATCAATCATAACGGCGTTTCCATTTTCATCAAAATGTGTAAATTCGCTCATACTACCTCCCTAATGTCTTCGACATTCATCTGACAATCGTAATGGCACCTTTTCTATGGAATAATCATTACAATCAATCATCAGCATATTTCCATATAATAATTCATTCATTCCTACAATTATCTTAATCACTTCTAAAGCTTCTATAGATGCGACTATTCCTACAGCAGCACCAATCGCTTCATTAACACCCTTTAACTTTGTATTTTCATAGCCAATACAACGTAAGCAAGGATAATTCTTGCGGATTGCCATCACAAACCCATGTAATCCATTCACCGCTGCTTCTACTAAAGGAATATCTTTATCTACACAATAATCATTAACTACCATTCTAGTTTCTACATTATCCACACAATCTACAACTATATCAATATTCTTTAGTAATTCAGTAGCATTAGCCTCAGTTAGTCTTTCTTCAACACCATCTAATTCTACTAAGCCATTTCGTTCTCTTAAGTAATTCACAGCTACTTTCACTTTACTATTAGAAATATCACTTTCTTTATAAATGAATTGGCGATTTAGATTAGTTAATGATACATTGTCATCTTCAATAATTCTTATATATCCTACACCTGCTAGAGCTAACTCATTCAATACAAAACACCCAAGTCCACCAGCACCAATTACAGCTACTTTGGCATTTGATAATCTTTTTTGTCCTTTATCACCAATACATTCCATAATTGTTTGTCGAGAATATCTCATTCTAACCACCTCCAACTGGTGGAAATAACGCTACTACATCACCATCTTTGATACTATCTGTTAGTTTTGAATGGAATCCATTGATTAAGCATATCGCTACATCTTCTGGATCTATTCCATAATAATTCACTATATCTAATGCTTTCTCTACTTGATTACTATCGATATAATCTATTTTCTTACGATTTTCTCTAAATGTCGCAAATAATCGAATTTCTATCATATAGCACCTCCATCGAAAGAAAAGCCCCGTCAACCAACAACGGGGCTATGAGCTTACTAATACTTTTCCTCTAATCCTAAGCGAGTTAAAGTTTCTGGTGTTGGGAATGCTTCTACCCATCCACGAGCTTCATAGTATTGAGGAAGAGTTACTTGAATTTGGCTAGTCATTCCTTTCGATGGACCATCAGTAATAGGTTCTTCAATTAAACGTTTTGGTAAACGATCATCTTCTGGTTTCATACCAGCTGCCTTATTGAATAAACGTTCAATATTGTAGATTCTTTCACCTAATACTAATAATTCTTCTGCAGTATAATTAGTACCTGTACCCGCATTTAATAATGCTGCATACTCTGGAGCACCTAATGCAAATGATGAGAATAAGCATAAACCTAATGAGTCAATAACTGCTGTTAAGTCTTGGAAAATCATTGCCCATTTAGCTTTGCCTTCTACTGTTGTGCGGTCAAGTTGTTCTGGTAAACCAAGAATTTCAGGAGAAATTAAGTAACCACGAACGTGACAACCACCACGATTACTTGTAGCATACGTAATACCAATACCTTGGATACCACGAGCATCGTAAGCAGGCATTTCTTGTTTCTTAACACTCATTGAATACTCTGGATGTCCATAGTGTTCACATAATCTATAAGAACCATCAGCCATTAATTTAGCTAACGCATTCTTACCTTCACCCATCCACTTAGTCCATGTAACGATAGCTTCTGCACTACCCCAAACTAGTGGTACACCATCACATTCTTCTTCCTTAATATATCCTCTTTGGTATAATTCCATAGCAGCTGCAATAGTACAAGGAGTAGAGATTGCATCTAAACCATATTCATTACACCAGAAGTTGGCTTCATCAATTGCATTTAAATCATTAACGCCACAGTTACCACCATATGCCCATAATGGTTCATATTCTGGTCCACCTACAACTTTACCGTTTAGGTTAACTACACGACCACAACCGATTGGACAACGGTGACAATAACTATTCTTAACTAAATGTTTTTCTACTAATGTTTCACCTGATGTATCATCAGCTTTATCAAAGTAAGATTCTTGCCAGTTACGAGTTGGGAAAGAACCTGTATTGTTGATAATGTTAACCAATACTGCTGTACCATAAGTTGGTAAACCACCACTAGTTACACCATTTGCTTTAATTTTAGCCAAGCAATCTGTCATTGCTTCTCTTAATTTGTCAGCATCATGTGGTTCAATAACATTTCTAGAAGCTGTTACTGTAATAGCCTTTAAGTTCTTAGAACCCATTACTGCACCAACACCACTACGACCAGCAGCACGATCTTTATCATTCATAATAGCTGCTAATAATGATTGATGTTCACCAGCAGGACCAATATTTAATACAGAACATTTTTCATGTACTTTCTTTAATTCTTCATCAACTGTTTCACTTAACATACCAGCATATTGATCAGCAGGTAAAATTTCAATCTTTTCATCTTCGATATTAATATAAACTGGTGAGCTTGCTTTACCTTCAACGATTAATGCATCCCAACCTGCATATTTTAATTTAGCACCCCAAATACCACCTGAGTTAGAGCTAGCAATCATGCCTGTTAATGGTGATTTAGTAACAACCATGTAACGTCCAGCTGTAGGTGATGCAGTTCCTGTTAATGGACCTGTAGCATAAATTAACTTATTAGCTTCTGATAGTGGTTCTACCGTAGCAATCCCTTCATTATAAAGCATAGCTGTTCCTAAACCACGGCCACCAACAAACTTAGTAGCTAAATCCATATCAAGTGCTTCAACCTTAACTTCTCTTGTTGTAAGGTTAATTCTTGCAACCTTACCATTATACGATGTTTTCATTGTGTCTCCTCCTTCTTGTCTACTTGAATCATCGTTATGAAAATAACAAAAAGCCAAGTAATCCTTTCCAAGCACGGGAGGCACTAATTATAACGGTTAGCACCCATCGGTTATATACCTATTATATAACTCGGATTATCTTATCTATAGTATACCTTATTATTAAAGTGCTTTCAATATATAACAGGTTTTATCTTTTTTTTCACAAATTTTACATAGATACCATTCTTGACACCTATTCATGTATAAGATACAATGGCTTTACTTAATAAGAATGGAGATATAATTATGAAAACAATCCCATCAATGGATGAATGGTTAAAGGAAGCAAAAAAGGATTCTAGTGCCCCAAATATTGGAATGTACTTAGTGCATAATGGTATCGTAAGAGAGAGTGCCAAAGCAAAGGTTCGAAACGGTGTAGAAAATACTAAACCAGTATTCGGTATGAAGTTTTCGTATGATGAAGAAAAGCTTACTGCAGCTATTGAAGAAGCATATAGAATGCCCGGTATTTACTATATAAAGACATGGCTTAATGAAGGAGTCCTTAATGTAGGTGATGATATTATGTATATTTTGATTGGTGGAGATATTCGACCTCATGTTGTAGATGCTTTACAAGTATTAGTTAGTAAGATTAAAAATGAATGTGTCATTGAAGAGGAAATATACTAATAAAATTAATAATACCGTAATTAATTTACTTTTAAGTATTGATGAGCGCAAAAAAAGCACAACTTTGCAAATTGAATTGCATTTTGTGCTTTTCATTTTATTCCCCGATTTTCTTCAGTGTATCCTTACGTACTTCTTCACGTAGTTCTTTAAGATACTCAGAGAATGCCACTTTGTCATCTGCGTATGTTTTATTTAGCTCATACTCCTTAGGAATCCATGTAGATAAATCAGAGGCATTATGTTGAATTAAAGCTTCTAATCCATCAATAGCCTTATACACCTTAGCTTCTGCACTTTGGCGTTCATTCATTTCTTTATATAGTTCCATCATTTCATCAGCATAGTGCTTAGGCAATGATTTAACCCATTCGTCTAATAATTGTTCTTCTTTAATTTCATCAGTCTTTGTCTTATCAAAGGTTGGGATATCACCAGTAAATGCTTCTCCTAAGTCATGGATAATACACATACGTATTACTTTATCCATATCAACTTCAGGAAATTCATCCCTCATGAAGTACGCCATTAAGGTCATCATCCAACTATGTTCTGCCACACTCTCATGTCTCCCCTTTGATGTGTAACAATGTCTAGTTGCATCCTTTAATCGCTCAGCAATACTCAAAGCATTCAATAATTCTCTTGGTTTCATTATATCCCTCCTTTAAATTTCTACCAATTAGAAATGGAGGAATTACTTCCTCCATTACATTCACTTTTAATTATACATTGAAACGGAAATGCATAATATCTCCATCTTGTACAATATATTCTTTACCTTCTAAACGGAATTTACCAGCATCCTTAACAGCTTGTTCACTTCCACATGCTACATAATCATCATATGAGAAGCATTCTGCACGAATAAATCCTTTTTGGAAGTCAGTATGAATAATACCTGCACATTCAGGAGCAGTCATTCCTTTTCTAAATGTCCATGCACGGTTTTCTTCAGGACCAATAGTAAAGTATGTTCCTAAATCAAGCATATGATATGCAGCAAAGATTAATTTATCTAAACCACTTTGATCCATACCTAAATCTTCTAAGAACATCGCACGATCTTCTTCCTCTAATTGCGCAATTTCGCACTCTAATTTCGCACAAATAGCAATTACATCACAATGTTCTTTCTCTGCTAATTCTTTCAGTTGTTGATAGTGTGTATTTCCTTCTGGATCAGACACAGAATCTTCTCCCATATTAGCAACATAAATCATTGGTTTAATAGTTAATAAGCTATAGTTTCTAGCAATTAACATTTCATCTTTACTTAATTCTACGCTTCTAGCAGGTTTACTAGCATATAAAGCTTCATATAGTTTCTTTAATACTGCCATTTCAGCAACAGCATCTTTTTCTTTAGTATCAGCTTTTCTTTGTACTTTAGACATACGCTTTTCAACAACATCTAAATCAGCAAAGATTAATTCATACATGATTGTCTCGGCATCACGAATTGGATTTACTTCACCATCAACGTGTGTAATATCAGCATCATCAAAACAACGAACAACATGACAAATTGCATCAACTTCACGAATATTCGCTAAGAATTGGTTTCCTAAACCTTCACCTTTACTTGCACCCTTTACAAGACCTGCAATATCAGTAAATTCGAATGTTGTTGGAATATGCTTCTTAGGATTAATCATTTCTCTTAATTTATCTAAACGTTTATCAGGAACTTCTACTGTTCCTACATTTGGTTGAATAGTTGCAAACGGATAGTTAGCAGCCTCAACTTGCGAATGTGTAATCGCATTAAACAAAGTTGATTTTCCTACATTAGGAAGACCAACAATACCAGCAGTAAGTGGCATAATATCATTCCTTTCAAATTACCTACTATAGTTTACATTACTTTTCTTTTTAAAGCAATGCTTACATTTCCTCATTACTTGCAATTCTTACAACTTTTTTAATTTTTTTATCAAATTCTGCACGTGGCATCAATACACTTGTACCACACCCTTGACATTTAATACGAATATCGGCACCCATACGGATAATTTTCCATTCTTTAGATTTATGGCATGGATGTTCCTTCTTCATTTCAACGATATCATTTAAATGGTATTCCATTATTTATTCCTCATCTTTCATATGCTTTTAATACATTTTTTAATAATGCAGCATTAGTCATCGGACCAACACCTCTAGGTACTGGTGTAATATAAGATACTTTCTCAAATACATCATCAAAGTCTACATCACCAATAATCTTACCATTCTCATCAACATTAATACCCACATCAATCACTACTGCGCCAGTTTTAATATAATCTGCAGTAATCATATGTGGTCTACCTACAGCTACAACTAATATATCAGCTTGCTTCGTGACTTCTTGTAGATTCTTTGTCTTAGAGTGACATAATGTAACTGTTGCATTTTCTTTTTCTAATAGAGATACCATTGGTTTCCCAACGCTCATACTTCTACCAACCATTACAGCTTGTTTACCTTCTAATTCAATACCAGTTGTTTTTAGTAAATGCATAATTCCTTGTGGAGTACATGGTACATAACAGTCTCTTCCAACAATCAGCTTCCCAAGATTTTTAGGTGATAGACCGTCAACATCTTTAGCTGGATGAATATTTTCTGTTACATTAGCACTATTGATATGTTTAGGCAATGGTATTTGTAGGAATATACCATCTACTGTTTCGTCATTATTTAAATTTTCAATTAAATATATAACTTCTTTTTCACTAGTTTCTTCATCAAGCATATGAATATCACATACTACATTATTGGCTTCCATAGTTTTCGCAATACTTCTTACATATGTATGCGAAGCAGAATCATTTCCAACAATAATAACACTTAGCTTTGCTTTTCTTTTACCTTCGTCATAGTGGGTTTGAAGCTTTTCTTTTACTTCTAATTTAATAGCTTTACTTATTTCTAAACCATTAATAATTTCTGCCATATTCATACCTCCTAACTTGTTTAATATAATATCAAAAATAACGATAATTTACAACATTCACCCGTATTTCATGCTATCTATAAATTCAAAATTTTCATTGTATATTATAATACATAGTATTATACTACTAATGGGAGTGAAGGCTATGAATCATAATCAAATTAAGAATCTCACATTAACTGGTCTAGGAATGGCTATTGTATTCATTGGAACAATGATTATTATTCCTAATTCAACAGGCGGATATTTCAATCTAGGTGATGGATTCATCATGTTGTTTGCATCAATTGTACACCCTTTTGAAGCGTTCTTAATAGGTGGTGTTGCTAGCTGTATGGTTGATGCTGTTAGTGGTTATACTCCATACATTATCCCTACGCTAGTAACAAAGGGATTAGAAGCTATAAGTATTTCTTATATTATGAATAAATATAGAAGTAATTCTAAGATTAAATACTTTGCTTATTTAGTTGGTGCCTGTTTAATGGTTATAGGTTATTTCCTTTTTGAGATTTATTTAAATCAAAGTATTGGTATTGCGGTAATAGCTTTACCAGGCAATATTTTCCAATCATTGGTTGGTTATGTGATTGCGGTAATATTAGAACCTACTATTTATCGTTTAGCCCATAAATTTCAAAAGGATTACTAACAAGAAAGTAAGGGATGTTTAAAACATCCCTTACTTATTCTACCTCGACTATTACACCACTAGTTTCCATCCAAAGTACCAAACCTTCTTCAAGCTCACTATCAGTAATAGCATGTACTTCAATATTACCTTTACTATATGGGTCTATCTCTAATAATGCTTTATAAGATAATAATTTCCCTATAACTCTTTGAATCCGTTGGTTTTTATCTTTATTTGTATATACTAATGGAGCATAGATTTTAATGCCATTTGGTGTAATACTGCATAAATCTATCTTTGAACCTTTTACGAAATCTAAATCATCATTTTCATGCTCGATTAAATATTTATAAGATACTTTATATAATTGTTTTTCTTCTCGTTCACTCATTTTCTCGTCATTTAAGAATGAGCAAATACGCCCCACAACCTCATACTTCTGCGCATACTCAAATACATTTTCTTCCTCATGATCATCAAATGATAATGACCATAAATCAATACCAACATCTTTAGCTTTCTCTAAAATTTGAATAGTTGCTGTGTCATCATCTTTATCTAAATATATATAGCTCTCTACATTATTAGAGATTTGAATACCAATCTCACTTAGATATATGGGCGCTTGAAAGAATACAACATCACTTAAATGTAAACAACTTATATTCTCTGGTAACTCTTTATCCTTAGAAGCTTTCATAATCACATCAAAGAACTCATCTTTAGTGCTATACCCATTCTTAGTTTGGTATCTTTTCCATGCTAGTGATGGTGTTAATATCTCACCATCAACGTACTTACCATAGCCTACAATTCCTTTTTCTCGACTAGCACCTTTTCCTTTTTCAGTACCTTTCGCTAAGAAGAATAATAAATCACCTTTATGGAAATCACTAAATCGTATGGATGCTGAAGGTCTCCAAAAGTTCAATGAACGATTGCCATTAACTCTATGATATTCAATCATTTTTCTTTCAGTCACATATGCTATTGATGACATATCATTACCTCGCTTCTTAATAGGCCCTATATTTCTTTCTATTATTATATCGAAAAAGTTATGTAATTACTATAGTTTTGATTGGTAAATGTAATAGTTTTACGAAATATTGAATTAATTCAATAAAATGAGTAAAATACTTATATCAACGCTTGGTTGAGTGTATCTAAACTAACAGTTGAGTAATTCAACTAACGATATCTTCATAATTCAAGCAATCAAATTTAAAATAGAATCAAGAAAGGTGGTAACAATATGAAAACACTAGGAACTAAAATTTCAGAATATCGTAAATTAAAACAAATGACTCAAGAGGAATTGGCAATTAAACTTAATGTAACAAGTCAAGCAGTTAGTAAATGGGAGAATGATTTAAGCATTCCTGATTTACCTATTCTAATTGAACTATCAGACCTATTCCAAGTAACATTAGATGAACTAATTCGTCAAAAGGAAGTAACAGCAGTTGCAAAGGTTGTTGAGGAGCCTTTACGTAAACCAATCGAACAAATGATGCTACGAGTTGTAGTTGATTCTGTAGATGGGGATAAAGTACGCTGCAACATTCCATTAAGCTTAGTCAAAATCGGATTAGAATTGGGAATGAGTATGCCTGAAGTAAATGGAAATGATGTATTAAAGAATGTAGATTTAAATCAAATTCTTGCTTTAGTAGATCAAGGATTAATCGGGAAAATTGTTGAGGTTGAAAGTAGTGATGGAGATAGAGTAGAAGTATTTGTAGAGTAAAATGAAAATATATATCCATGAAAAAGATAAGCATCCCTTATCTTTTACTATTCCAAACTCATTACTTTTCAATAATTTCACCAAAAAACTAATTGTATATGCGATTAAATCTAATACTAGTGCAGTGCCTGAAATGGATTATAAACTACTAGTTCTTGCCATTGATTCTTTTAAAACTTATATAAAGAAATATGGACATTTTGATTTAGTAGACATTGAATCTTCTGATGGTACTTGTATTAAAATTAATATTTAAAACACTCAAAAAGAGTGTTTTTTTACTTAATATTTTTCTACATAATAAAAGCAGTGGTTACCCACTGCTAGTATAAATATCTCTTTAGATTCTTTTTCTTCCCTCAATTGCCTTTATTAACGTTAATTCATCAGCATAATCTAAATGCCCGCCCATTGGTAAACCATGAGCTATACGAGTAACAACTACATCTTTTGATTGTAGCAGTTTACCTAAATATAGTGCTGTTGTTTCACCATCAACTGTAGGATTAGTCGCGATAATTACTTCTTGTGTTTCTTCCGTAATTCTATCTAACAATTCTTTTATTCTTAAATCTTCAGGAAGAATACCCTTTGTTGTTGAGATTTCACCACCAAGTACATGATATACACCTTTGTACTCTTCAATTTTCTCCATTGCGATAACGTCTTTCGTATTAGTTACTACACAGATGATATTATGATTACGATTCTTATCATTACAAATATCACAAGTATCATTTTCTGTTAGATTACCACAAATACTACATTCATGTATTGAATGATATGATTCATCTATTGCTTTTAT
>JAFXJJ010000103.1 GCA_017532345.1 Erysipelotrichales bacterium | reverse complement strand
ATTAGAGAAGCTTCAAAGAGAAAATGAACGTTTAAAGAAACAACTAGAACTTAAGGAAAGAGAGAATTATGTCCTAAAAAAATTGAAGGAAATCGAAAGGAGTTGGGATGCTCGAGAGTACGTCAAGAAGCAAAATACCAAGCGATAAATAAAGTTCATGAAGAAAGAAAATGGTCAATTGCTTGGCTATGTAGCTTATTGAAAGTAAGTAGAGCTAGTTATTATAAGTGGTTGAATAGAGATAAGAGTGCTTATCAAAAGGAATGCGAAGAGTTAATGACTTTAATTGTAGAATATGATGAAAGATTCAGACATATTCTTGGATATCGAAGAATGACTGGATATATAAACCATCTTAATCATAAGAATTATAGTATTAAGTTTGTAAGACATATGATGAAAAAACTTAATATTAAAGCTATTATTCGAAGGAAGAAGAATACATATATAGTATCAAAAGAAAATGAGGTTGCCGATAATATATTAGCTAGAGATTTCTATGCTACTAAACCTAATGAGAAATGGGCAACTGATGTTACGGAATTCAAGGTCATTAATAGTAAGGAAAAATTATATTTAAGTGCAATTATTGATTTATACGATAGAAGTATTGTATCTTACGTGATTAGTGGTAGAAATGATAATAAGTTAGTATTTGATACCTTTAAATTAGCTATGAAGGATAATCCTGATGCAAAGCCAATCTTTCACAGTGATCGAGGGTTCCAATACACTTCTAAGGTGTTTCGCTATCAATTGGAACAAGCAGGAATGATTCAAAGTATGTCTAGAGTAGGAAGATGTATTGATAATTGTCCTACCGAAGGATTATGGGGAATCATCAAATCAGAGATGTATTATCCTTATAAATTTCACTCTAAAGAAAAATTAATTAAAGCTATTAAAGATTATATTAGATTCTACAACCACGAACGATTACAAGAACGCTATGGTTTTAAAGCACCTTTACAGGTAAGAAAAGAAGCTTTAAAGAAAGATGTACCTACACAATATCCTATTGCCGAGAATAAGCGTATAGCCAAGTATTATGCACAATTAGAAGCAATGGCAGCATAGAAAAAGCGATTCATCATAATTGACAAATCGCTATTCAAATTTTTATTTATTTTAAGTGTCTACTTGACAGAGCTCAGATCAAATCATAACCGACCATTTCTTTTTAATATTTCTTTCTTAATATACGCATACTGTTCATAATCGCAATTAAGCTTACACCTACATCTGCAAATACAGCAGTCCACATATTGGCATAACCAATTGCCCCTAGTAATAAAACAACAACCTTAATAACTAATATAAATACTAAGTTTTGATTAACAATATGTTTTGTAAACTTAGCGATATCGAATAATGTTTCAACTTTCCCAATATCATCATCCATTAAAACAATATCACTTGCTTCAATAGCTGCATCAGAACCGATACCACCCATAGCGATACCTACATTTGATAATGTTAAGACTGGAGCATCATTCATACCATCACCAACGAACGCCACCTTCTTATTATCCTTATGCATCTTTTCAACTAAGTTCAACTTATCTTGAGGTAATAATTCACCATAAGCCTCATTAATACCTAAACGCTTAGCTTCGTAATTAACTACGCGTTCATTATCTCCTGAGAATATCGCAAATGCTTTATGATATTTAGATTTTACATTCTTAACTGTCTTAATAGCAGATTCCTTTAATATATCACTTACAATAATATGGCCAATATATTCATTATCTTCTACTACATATACAATACTTCCTACTGCATCAACTTCAGCAATTGTAATTCCAAATTTATTTAATAAACGCATATTACCAATCAAATATTGATGACTATTTATAGTAGCACTAATACCATTACCTGCAATTTCTTCTAAATTTGATACTTCATGATAATCAATATCTTTACCATATGCATTTACTATAGCCTTACCAATAGGATGGCTAGATGCATATTCTAGTTTAGCACTAATTGCTAATAATTCATCATTTGAATACTTAGTACTAACAATATCACTAACCTCAAAATTACCTTTAGTTAATGTACCTGTCTTATCGCATGCCACAACATCAACTAATAAAATTTCATCTAAATATTGTGAACCTTTAATTAAAATACCTTTTTTACTTGCCGCACCAATTCCACCAAAATAGCTTAGAGGAATGGAAATTACTAATGCACAAGGACATGAGATAACTAAGAATGTTAATCCACGATATAACCATGTTTCAAAACCACCAACTAATAATGTAGGTACAATTACTAGTAATGCTGCTAATGCACATACTGCAGGAGTATAAATCTTCGCAAACTTAGTAATAAACTTTTCAGTTTCAGCCTTATTATTTCCTGCTTCTTCCACCAACTTTAAAATCTTAGATGCTGTAGACTCTGCAAATAATGTAGTAACCTTTAGCTTGAAGATTTTAGACTTATTAACTCCACCGCTCATAACTTCATCATTAACAATTACATTTTTAGGTAAGCTTTCACCTGTAAGTGCCGAGAAGTCGATAGATGATTCACCCTCAACTACAATACCATCTAGTGGTACTCTTTCACCTGGATTAACTACAACAATATCACCGATATGAATATCTTCACACGCCATAGTAACAATCTTACCATTACGTTCTACATTAGCTTCATCTGGACGAATTTCCATTAAACTCTTAATTGATTTTCTTGAATTATTAACAGCTATTGATTGGAAATACTCCCCAATTTGGTAGAAAAGCATTACTGCTACTGCCTCTGAGTATTCACCAATACAAATAGCACCAATAGTTGCGATTGCCATTAAGAAGTTTTCATCAAATATATCTCCCTTCTTAATATTACGAATAGCTTTTAATAATACATTCTTACCTAATACTACATATACAATTCCATAACATATTAAAGCAATTACTTCATTCTTAATAAAAAGCATAGTACATACAAACGTAATAAAACTAATTAGTAAAATATACTTTGTATAATCTTTAGCTTCTTCATTTTCTTCCTTAACTTCATTTACTGGACTAACCTTAGCTTCTGGTTCTCTATTTAAAATTAAGCTAATTACTTCTTCATCATGAATTACATGTGATGATCTAATTGTGATTTTTTCTAAATCAAAACGATAAATAACATCAGCATCTAATTCTTTAATTAACATTGCTTCAACCTTTGCAGCACAGTTAGCACAATCTACATTTGTAATCTTATATTCTTTTGAATATTTTGGTTGATCAGCTAATTCTAAGACAATTTCAGGCTCTTTATCTTTAGCACACTGTATGATTGACTCTGCTTGGTCTTTATTTTCATACGTAACTGTTAGCTTTCCTAAATCAAAGCGAAGTGATACGCTAGCAACAAAAGGTAGAGCAGCAATAGCTTCTTCTACTTTTCTAGCACAATTGGCACAATCCAAACCGGATATTTTCCATACTGTCGTAATGTTACCTTCTACATTATTATTCACTAATGCAGTGTGATAACCCTCATGCTCATGATGATGTTCACAACCGCATTCATGTTCTTCATGCTCATGATGATGGTCGCATCTACATTCGTGTTCCTCGTGTTCATGATGGTGTCCACAGCCGCATTCATGCTCTTCATGTTCATGATGGTGTCCACAGCCACATTCATGTTCTTCATGTTCGTGATGATGTCCACAGCCACATTCATGCTCTTCATGTTCATGATGGTGTCCACATCCGCATTCATGTTCTTCATGCTCGTGATGATGTCCGCAACCGCATTCGTGTTCTTCATGCTCGTGATGGTGTCCACAACTGCATTCGTGTTCTTCATGTTCATGATGGTGTCCACAGTCATGCTTATGTTCTTTGATTTCTTTTCCTTCATTACCCTTAATCATATACTACTCCTTAATATGTTCATACGCTTGGTCTAACAATAACTTCACATGATCATCAGCCAATGAATATATCACATTTTTCCCTTTCTTTTGATATTTAATAAGTCTTGCTTGTTTTAAGACACGTAATTGATGAGATATTGAAGATTGACTCATCTCAAGCATTTCACTCAAATCATTTACACACATTTCAGATATTGTAAGAGCATATAAGATTTTAACTCTAGTCATATCTGCAAAGTTTTTATACAATTCTGCCACTAAATAAATATCATCCTCTAATGGCATCTCTTTCATTTCATCTACCAACATCTTATCATCCTTTCATATGAACAACTGTTCATATATAGTTTATATCTATGATATAGTATTGTCAATATATTACTGTTAATTATTTATATATCTTGAATAAAACTATTACATTTATCCATAGTAATACCGCATTACATAAATCACTATATTTAAAAATATATTCAAGATTAAATATTCCTGCACTAATAATACAAACTGCATAAATAAGTAAATATAATATTTCAAATACTTTACGTTTACTTAAAAACATTACACATTCTTTCCCTATCACATACCATCCAAGCATTGCTGCTACACCAAAGAATAATACCATTAACACAATGAAAGGTATTCCAATGTGTGGCATTAGCTTATGAAAAGCTAGTAATACATACATCACAGCATTTTCATGATATACATTACTCATAACTAAAATAATTCCTACTAATACACACATAAAATTTGTATCAATTAATACTTCATGTACACCTACCATTGCTTCTTGGTGAGGTGTTAATTTACTATGACCATGTAGCATTGTAGAAGTGCCAAAGCCTGCTTCATTAGAAAAGAATCCTCGTGCAATGCCATATCGTATCATTGCATACCCATTACCGTAAATAAAAGCATTAATATTCAAGGCCTCACTTATTATAAATTTTAAACTATTATAGAATAAAGGAAATTTAAATATACATAAACCGATACTCACAATACTAAATAGACCAATCATGTATGGAACTAATATTTCATTGTATTCCATTACTTTACGATAATTAATCATAATGCTAATAAAGATAACCAAGAATAGAGCTATAGAACTAATTATGATAGGAACATTTAAAGTAATATATAATAAATCACTAGTCGTTTTAGATACTATAGCTGTGCCCATTATCATTGATGAAAATAGTAATATTAGAGTGTATATATATGATAACAATCTACTATGAAATACATCTTTTATATATTTTGGAGATCCACCATGAAACCTAACACTACATTTAATCTCTGCATATTTTAAAGAAGTTACAATCATACCAGAAATAAACATATAGAAGATTGCACCTGCTCCACCCATAATAATGGCTGTTGCTACCCCAATGATATTTCCTAATCCCATTACTGCACCTAGTGAATTCATTATTATTTGTTTAGTGGAATAATCACCATTAGCTTGTAAACATTCTCTTAAATACTTTAAGCTACTAAGATATGATGTAAAGATTATGCCTTTTTCTTTAAAATGAAAAGTAAGACATACAAAAAATAATACAACTAGTATTATTGGGTTCCATATTAAATTAGCTAGTTCTATCATAGTATCACCTATGATAGCCTATGCTTATAAACAAAAGAAAAGAAGGTACTAATAACCATAAGTACCCTTCATAACTACAATATACATTCTCTCTTTATTGCGTTGATAGTTAATTACCACTTCACTGCAACACATACGTCTAGGTGCACGACAATCAGCACAAGAACCAGTCACATCACATGGTGTATTCGTTTTTAAACGCTTGCCATTCATTGGTGCACTTATACTTTTCACATGTGCCCTAGCTTCTTCCAAATTGCTGACAAACTTATTTTCCCCTACCACTAATATTACCTTCTTAGGTCCATAAATCATCGCTGCAACACGATTACCATTACCATCAATATTGAAGATTTCTCCATTTTCAGTTAAAGCATTAGCACTTGCTAGATATACATCAGATGATAGTGCTTCATGCATCATCAAATTAGCATCCACTCCTTCTTTCTCACGATCAAGGAAATTGATACTTCTTCCCTTTAAATAATCATGTACACCTAATTCTTTTAAAGTCATTGAGCCGCCACAGGCAACACTATTTCCATCAGCAATATGCTTGTTTAAGAAATCAATTAGTTGTTCTTTTGTATCTAAAGTTACAACATTTATGTTTCTAGTTTCAAAATTATGTATTATTTTATTTATTTCCATTATAAAAACCTCTTTTCTATTTGTTATTTTAATTCTAACAAGATATAATTAATTTGTCATTAAGAAAGAAGGGTTTACAATGAATAAAAAAATCTATAAACAATATGCTGAAGTAGCAGTTAAGGTTGGTATTAACCTACAACCTAATCAAGAAGTTCTTGTAGTAGCTAGTACTAGACAAAGAGAATTTGTTAAGTATGTAGTAGAAGCTTGTTACAAGAATAAAGCTAAACGTGTAACTGTTGATTGGTCAGATGATGCAATTACTCGTTTAAACTACAAATATCAATCTAAGAAAACATTAGCTGAAATTGCTGATTGGCAAGAAGAAAAACAAAAACACATGGCTGAAGTATTACCATGCCGTATCTTTATCGCAGACTCTGCACCAGATGCATTAAAGGGTGTAAATACTGCTAAGATGCAAGTTGCTCAAAAAGCTCGCTATATAAGAATGAAGAAATATATCGATCAAATGGACAACAAATACCAATGGACTATCATTGCTGTACCATCTCCAGAATGGGCTAAGAAAGTATTCCCTAATGAAACTAAAGGTAATGCTGTTAAGAAATTATGGGCTAATATCCTTCATACAGCTAGATTAGATAATGAAAATCCACTACAAGCTTGGGAAGACCATATTGCTTACTTACATGAAAAGAGTGAAAAGCTTAATAGTTATAACTTCAAACACTTAACATATAAATCAAGTAATGGTACAGACTTTAAGGTTGGCTTACAAGAAAATCATAATTGGTTAAGTGCTCGCGAAACATCTCTTCAGGGCATTGAATTTACTGCTAATATGCCTACTGAAGAAGCATTCACAATGCCTGCTAAGTATAGTGCTGAAGGTAAAGTAGTTGCTACTAAACCATTAAGCTACCATGGTCAATTAATTGAAGATTTTGAAATCACATTCAAAGAAGGTAAAGCTGTTAGCTGGAGTGCTAAGACTAATGAAAAGCTATTAACTGAAATGATTACTACTGATGAAGGTAGTGCATACTTAGGTGAAGTTGCATTAGTACCATTCAATTCTCCAATCAATGAAACTGGTGTTATCTTCTTAAATACATTATTTGATGAAAATGCATGCTGTCACTTAGCACTAGGTAGAGCATTCAACAACAACATCAAGGGTTATGAAACAATGACTCCAGAAGATTTCAAGAAAGTTAATGTTAATGAATCTATCAATCACGTTGACTTCATGATTGGTAGTGCAGATTTAGAAATCGTTGGAACAACTTACGATAATCAAGAAGTTACAGTATTTAAAAACGGAACTTGGGCTATTTAGTCCAAGTTTTCTTTTACCCTAATGGCCGTATTTCTAAAATTTTAAATACATACTGATTCTCCTTTACATTAATTCCATATGCAGTTTCAAAAGCTGAAATATCATCTTCATATATTAAACAATCAACAATTATTCTAGCCCCCACATAGTTTAAATAATCATTAGTATCATCACGATACTCTATGTATGTAATCATTGCTTGAGGTTTATATCTAAGATTAATAGCTGTTTGATTATCATTTTGAAAGGTAGCTATCGCATATGAATTATTAGGCATCATCATTGTAAAGAATGATACATTGCTAGTATTATCAGGGTTTATGGTAGAGATTGAAAGCATACCTTTACTATTATTAATTGATTTCATTAACTCTTTTCCCTTTAGATAATAATCCATATAGTTATATACAATAGATGCACTGTATTTATAGTTAGCCTCATAAGGGTATTTATTAACTACACATTCTTCT
>JAFXJJ010000102.1 GCA_017532345.1 Erysipelotrichales bacterium | reverse complement strand
GAATAATAAAAGCCATAGTATGTAGAAGCAGGAGCTATACCAAATCCACTATAATAAAACTGTACAATGTCTGTATCACCTTTAAAAATACCTTCAATTTCAACACCTTTATATTCTTTAACTGAAATTTTATTAACTAAATAATCATAAGCAATTTCCTCTAATTCTATATAATTATGATTAACAAAATTTCTTATTTCTATTTCCGGATAAAAACAATAAGATATTACTTTAAAACATATAAACATTACCACAAAAACAATGATGATTCTCTTAATAATTTTCATAAGCTATCCTCACTTATCTAATGAATAAATAACTGAAAATAAGGAAATCCATCCAACACTAAAGAATAAAGTTGAAGCATTTAATAATATTGCTAGCCTTGAATTTCCATAAAATAAATATGGAAATATTGGAATTAAATTATCAGTAAACTCACCACTAACTATTCCATATAAATGTGAGAATAAAGCAATAGAAAAGAAAATAATGCAAATTCTTTTTAAAGCTTTAGATACTTTCATAATTTTACTATTCTCTTCACTTACCTTTGCGTCACCAATTAATAAATATTCTACACTAACATCAAACAATCTAGAAAGCTCAATTAAATTATTAGTATCAGGAATACTTAAATCATTCTCCCATTTACTAACTGCTTGTCTTGAGATATTTAATTTCTCAGCAATATATTCTTGAGATAATTTACGTTCAACACGTAATTCACTGATACGTTTTCCTATACTCATAAGCTCACCTCCTAGAATTATTTTAGTGTATCACTGTAAATAACACCACCAACTATATGTCAACTGTTAGTTGCAAAGCAATTTTATATGATTATAACGTGATTATTCTAATTAATTGCTCATAAATAAGATTGCTTGTATTCTTAATGAACTCATCATACTCTAATTTAGTAAAGAAATATAATTCTCTTTCTTCTTGTAGTTTAATATCCTCAAGCATAATTTTAATCTTCCGACTAATTGCACCTTTAGGTAAGAAATCTAAATAATCATCGAACCCGTTAATATTCTTCAAAACTGTTAAGTATGAAGCTTTAGGATTTTTACTTAAATATGTATGTTCAAAATATTCGATATCTTTAAATGCCTCTGCTTTACCAAATACAGTTTTTATAGTATCAAAAGTTTCAGGTAGATTTAATAATTTATTTTTATATTCTACATTAGTATTAAGTCTCTTAAAGGTATTTCTCACCCGTTCTTCATTTCGGATAAACTTTTGGAATTCCACATCAGTAATAAGGTGAGATAAATAGCCTAATATAAAAGAATATTCTTCATTTGATGTAAATATTTTACCATTTATATATGTATCAATAAATCTATTACAATCAGTAGTTAGCTTGCTTTTTCCATTCATAAAATGTGTTATTTCTTTGGGTGGAGTATAACTAGTCCAATCTTCATTCTCAATATTACAATCTGGCGCTATATTACCAACACAAAATCCTCTTGCATCTAAATCTATCTCTTTACTTAGAACTTGATCTACTATCATTGTATGCGTAATCCAGCTAGCCATCTTAATTGTCCTTCTTTTCTATTTTACCATTAATAATATTCACTAAATAAACTGATATATTAAGTACAAAAATCCAATAAGTAATCCATAATGACTTAGAGAAAGCATAATAGAATTTAGCCTTAGTCCAACCATTATCTCCAAATATTCCAAAGGTTGCTTGCAAAATACTATTGCTTCCTATCCCATCTTGTAACTCTGGTATTAAAGAAAAACAAAAGTTTAATCCTAAATCAATTGATACAAATAAAGATACTATTAAAAGTATTAATAACATTATTCTTAGCTTCTTCATACAATTCTCTCTTTTGTTAGTATCCATATTCTACCATAATTAATTTTGAAATAAATAATTCCTAAATAACATACATTTATTTATAAATAAGTTACATTTGAGATAATTAAAAACGAATTATGAAACATAGAATAGTATGTAAAGAGGCTATCAAAATAAAAAAGTACTGATTATATCAGTACTTTTTAAGGTTTTGTAATTATTCAGTTTCGATAACTCCATAACCACCATCATAGCGGCAATATACTACACATACATTATCACTACCGATGTCTCTAAAGATAAAGAATGAATGTCCTAGCATTTCCATACGCATAATAGCTTCATCAACTTCCATTGCTTCAGGAGCAATAGTCTTAGTTTTAACTAATACTTCTTCCTCTTCATCATCATCTGAATTTAAGAATGCAGCAGCTAAACCTTCTTTATTCTTACGTTGTAAACGTGTTTTTTGTTTACGAATTTGTCCTTCTAATTTATCAATTGCGATATCAATAGCAGCGTATAAGTCATCATTTTCAACTTCTACTCTTAAAATACCGTACTTAGTTGGAATCGTAATTTCCAATTTTTGTTTAGTAGGTAATACAGATACTTGTACGTTAGCAACTGTATTTTCATCAATGACAAAATACTTTTCAAGGAACGCTAATTTCTTCTCAATTTTTTCTTCCATTCCTTTTGTAATTTCGACATTTTTTCCATGAATGTTCACCTTCATAGAGAACACCTCCTCTTATTTGATTTAATTATACCGTGGATAAATACGTAATTCTACTCTTTAAATCTTTTAAATTTATGGTATAATTAAAATGTAAGTGGGATTTATAGAAACTAATTAAGGACATCATTGATTTACTCAATAATGTCCTTTTTCTTTATCATTAACTTTTAATAATAGCTTTAAATCATCAGAAGATAAGTTTGTGATTAATTCAATTAATTCATTACTCATTCCAATCTCCATTAATACTTCAGCTATTTGTCTTTGTTCTTTCTTCATATGCTTCACTCACCTTCTTACTAAAAGTATGTGAGTGAACATATTAATTTATGACTTCTTTAGTTGCCAAATTTTTCTTTAAGACCTTGTGCAATTTGATCAGGACAAGATGTTGGTTTCATACCACATGTAACACCACTAAAGCGTTCAATTACATGATGAACATCCATTCCTACTAAAATTCTTGAAATACCGTTAAGATTACCGTTACAACCACCTTCAATCTTAACACTTTGAATAATGTTGTTATCTACAACAAATTCCATTTTACGTGAGCAAACACCTCTTGGTGTATATACAATTGTTTCCATCCCTATAAATCCTTTCCAAAGTTCTTTTGAACACGTTTAATAACTTCTGTAGCTAAATAACCAGTTAATAGTCCTGTTGGTATACTCAATAGTAGCATTATTGGGAAATAGTACAGAATCGTTGTTGTACCTGTCATAAAATAAGCTGCAATAATTTGTCCTACACAGTGGAATACAGCACTTACAACACTTAACATCATACAACTAAGCTTCTTCTTAAATCCAAAGATACCAACCATCAATGTTGATAATGAAACGCCTGCAAGAGACATCCAAAATGGGAATCCAAACAAAATACCACGCATAAGACTGGCAAGCAATACACGTGCTAAGTTTAGTCCGACCATTACTTTAAAATTAAATAAGAAGAAAGCTATTAGACCAATGATATTAGCAAAGCCTAGCTTTACTCCAGGTACTGGAAAAGGTAATTCAATCATAGATTCCAATAAATGTAGTAATACTGACATTGCTAATAACATTGTTATGTATGTCATACGTTTTACTTTCTTATTCAAGCTATCACCCTTTCCTTAACTATTAAATTATAATGTATTTATTATTAATTGGCAAATAAAATATGAATAATTACCTATCTCAATGAACATCCTAATAACTACTTAATTAAAAAGAACAATGAAGTTTATTCACTGTTCTCTACTTTGACTCAGCATTTTCTTTAGCTTGCTTGGTTAGTGTTAGATATTCATCTACTTTAATAGAACACATCATTTTCAAATCAGTATTAATAACTCTACCGTTTTCATCTAGTTCTATCTTATCAATACCATTATCCTCAATGTAATCTTCAAGTGCTTCAATTTGTTCATACCACTCTTTACCAATTTCTGAATATGACTTCATATTATATGAATCACCTAATTCTTTTTTACTTCCACTCATTGTACCATCAAAGCTTTTCGCACCAAATTCATCTATGTCCACATTAGTAATCTTATCATTTTTGACTGTTACTTCTACTTTTATGTACATATCACCATTTCTAACACTTTCACTTACTCCCTTTTTCTCCATTTGTTCTTCAATCACTTCATTTTGCTTTTGAAAGAATGAACAACCACTAAGCATAAATACTACTAATAATATAACTAGTTTTCTCATAAAATCGCTCCTTTTTTAAGTATTATGCCTGAATTTTATTTAATTATTCATATTTCATACTTATTTCACATGTTTTATGTATAATAATTATGGTGATAGTATGCGTAAACATTTATATAGTTTAATTGGAATTAACGATCCTACATCTGAACAAGAACCAATTGAGATTGGTTCTATTTTGCGTATTCTATCAGAAGAAAAGTTTGATAAGTTATATTTATTTAGAACTCATGAAATCATGAATCGAAGTAATTATAAATTAAAAGAAACAAGATTAAAGGAAATCATAAAAGATCAATATGGTATTCCTGTCATTATAGGTACATTACCAAAACAAGACTCTAATTTAGTTGGTGAATGGAAAGATATCTTCCATAATTCTATAAAAAGCTGTATCGAGCAAGAAAATGATGCTGATGATATTTTATGGTATGTGAACTTCTCTATTGGTACTCCTATAATGATTAGTTCATTGACACACGCTATATTAACAATCAATGAACCAATCTTTGCGATTTATTCTAATGAAGAAATACTTCCGCAAACTAAAAAGTATGATGTAAGTAAGAAACAAATAATCGCGAAAATCAATGAACAACAATTAGGTGTAACTGTAGCTTCGGTTAAACAACTACAAGAAACTGAAGTAATGACTCAAATTGAACGACTAATTCAAATTCATGACTATCATGCTGCTTCTGTTTTATTAGGTGAATTTAAATCAACCTACTATGAAACATTACGCAACATGTGCGATGGCGCAGATGCGCTTACTAAGTTACATTTAGATAATGCTCGTAAATCATTTACATTTACCCCTTTACGTCATATTTTCAAGAATAAGATACCTAAAGAAATATTTCAATTAGTAGTATATGTAAATAACCTAGAAGCTAAAATGGCAGATAATGAATACTTTGACTTTGTTATGAGAACATCTCCATTACTATATGAATTATGTTCGTTAATCCTTGTTGAATACACTCATTTTCCTAAAAATGCCATTAGTTTAAGTGAAAACTATAGTACTGAAGTAATTAAACGTAAGGACATGCATATTATTCCTACTGCCTTTAAACGTTATTTTGAAGGTTACTTTAAGAAAAATCCGAGTGCTGAACAAGTTGTTGTCACTACACCATTATTAATACATCTAATATCTTATCAGTTAACTAGTTCAATGAGTATTACTAACGAACTATTAGAATTACGTAATTTCGAAGAAAAAATTCGTAATGAATTTGCCCATGTATTCTCTGAATATACTGAAGATTACATCTATAAAAAAACTGGTAAATACCCTTCTGAAATATTAGAATTATATAAAAAGGTAATTAAGAAAATTGCTTATCAATATGTTAATGATGATTCATTATTTACTATTTACCAAGATATAAATCAAACCATTATTGATTATGTTGAAGTTAGTAAAGATATATAGTAGTCATTAATAAATACTATTAATTTAGTTACGTATTTTACTTAATCATAATAAAAAATCCCTCTATTTGTAGATACCTATTAGGTTATCTATCTCAGAGGGATTTTTATTATACTTTCTTTTTAAGACACTAAACAACAATAAATGTACAACTTCCAGGAGCTACAACAACTTGTCCGTTTGTAACTACGCCTTTAAGTTCAGGTAATTCACCGTTTTCACCAGCGATTAAATCACAGCCATTTAAAGTCATTACACTACTACGTAAGCCATCGCGACCTGCTAATGCATATACTTCAGCTTCCTTAGGTAATTCTATAACTGTTTCTTCAGTTAACGAGTTATTTACAACTAAATAAACATATCCAGGTTCACCATCCTTACGTGAATGACAATATAGATGTTTGCCCTCAACTGCTGGATTACCACAATCATATACAATATTTCCCATTAACTTCTTTCACGAAATCTAATAAACGTAACCATTGATCTTTTTGAAGAACATTTTGGAAACCTTCAGGTACTACTCCAACTTCATATTTACCATCAAAATTATAATATGTCTTATTTGCCCATGTTCCTGCATATTACTTTTTCCCTTTTCACTAATCACATTTCAATTTACTTTATTTATTAGAAAGACATTTATCCTTTAACTCATAATAATATTTACTTAATGGTATCAAGATTTGACTTTCACGTAAATCATTACCAAATGCACCTCTACTTACAATGATATTAGGGGGTAATTGAATTCTCTTATAAACATTGCGATTCATTGTATTAACAATCCATTCAATATCTTTAAAGAATTCTTCAGGATTATCTAAATGATAATACGTAATCCATTTAGATAAATATTCATGTGAAGCCAATTTATCTTTCACATACATTTCAACTAAACGCTCTACTCCATAATTTGGGAATTCACATAAATATTGAATTATATAATCATGATAATACCATTTCATCGGATCAACTTGATTATTTTTTAATTCAGCACTAGGTGGCATTTCCCATTCAATCTTATTTCCTTTTACATTAGGCAATAATGAATAAGGAATGATCTCTTTATCTTTATTGATTTGTAGTGATAATTCAAATAATTCAGTTTTTAATAAATCACCAATTGGACAAAGTGCTCCTATTGAATCGCCATATAGAGTTAAATATCCTAAAGCAGCTTCAATCTTGTTACCATTGTTGCAAACTACTCCATTATTAATAGCTGCAAATGTTGATAATGTATGTCCACGAATTCGTGCTTGAATATTTTCTTCAGTAAGTGTCGAGATATCTTTATCTTCATAACCATAGGTATGCATCACATCAAGGGTTGCATCTACTAATGGTGATATATATCCATCACGATATTCAACTTCTAATGCCTCAGCAAGCTGTCTTGCATTACTTTTTGTAGTATCAGAATTGTATTTTGTAGCCAAATTATAGCCTATAACTCTATCATTGCCTATAGCTTTTACCAATAAGGCAGCATTAATTGAGCTATCTAAACCACCAGATAACCCAATAATCCACTTAGGTTTGAAAGGAAACATCTGCTCATCAAACTTTTTAATGCCATATACTAAGGCATCCAATAATTTCGTTGAAGAATGCTGTACTAATGATTTTTCACCAACAAATAGCTTTAATTCACTTTCAAAGTTATCATTTAATTCAAATAATTCTTTACCATATTCATCATAAACTGTAGAACCACCATCCATCACCATAACATTCTTACCATTATTCTGACAGCCTACACAGTTACAGTAAATAATTTGAGGTAAACGAATATCTTTCGCATGTTCTAAAATACGTTTCTTACGGCTAAGCTCTTTATTCTTAGTCCATAATGATGTCGATACGTTTACGATGTAGTTACAATGTGCTTCTGCGTAACTCTTCGTTACATTAACTGCATAATCATTACTCCATAAATCTTCACATATTTCTAATCCGATTTTATGTCCTTTAAACTCAAATGGAATCATATTATCATTAATATTCAATCCATAAGCTTGTAATTCAATTGCTGATAAGAAATATCTAGATTCATCAAACATTCGATAGTCAGGATTTAAACACTTTACATAAAAATCAGGATAATTACCATTTCTAGTTACATACTTACCATCATAAGCAAAATATGCCACATTTAAACGTAATTTTCTTCCATCTCTACCTTTTGAAATCCCATTAAAATCGCCGTAATAGATATTCCCCCATATTACGCCAATACCATTTGAATGTTCTTTAATGACTTCATTATATGAATATGCCTCTTCACAAAAATATGTATCATTAAATCGATCTCCAATAGAATATCCAGTAACACATAATTCAGGAAATACAACTAAATCAGCTCCCATTTCTTTTGCGTTATTAATATTATCTATTATCATCTTAATATTCTCTTCTAGCTTTGCAGGCTTCACTTCTATTTGCGCAATTGCGATTTTCAACATGTAAATCACTCCCATCACTAATAGTATATCATAACTTTATGTTGCAATCATTTAAAATACCATTTAAAATAATAAGGTATTAGAAAAGGAATTGATACAATGGCAAATATTGAACACATTACATATCAAGATAAAGATATTTACTTAATAAAAACAGCTCATGTATCTAAAGAAAGTGTTAGAGAAGTACATGAAGCTATTGAAGAACTACAACCAGACGTTATTTGCGTAGAATTAGATAAAGGACGTTATGAATCTTTATTAAATCCAGAAGCTTATAAACAAATGGATATTATTAAGATTATTAAAGAAAAAAGAACTGCAATGGTATTAGTAAACTTAGTATTATCATCTTATCAAAAACGTATGGCTAAGAAATTAGAAGTTAATAGTGGTGATGAAATGCGTGCTGCTATTGAAGAAGCTAAAGAAAGAAATCTTAAATTAGTATTAGCTGACCGTAATATCCAAACTACTTTCACTCGTGTATGGCGTGCACATACATTTTGGGATAAGATTAAGTTAATTGGCGGAATTATTGGCGCTTGCTTTGATGATGAAGATTTAACAGAAGAAGATTTAGAACAACTTAAACAAACAGATATGCTTACGGCAGCCTTAAATGATATCAGTAAGGAATTTCCTAGATTTGCGGAAAGCTTGATATTTGAACGTGATAAATATCTAACTGCCAAGATTCGTGAAGCTAATGGAAAGAAAATTGTTGCAGTCATTGGTGCAGCACACTCTATTGGTATTAAAGAACATATTAATGATGAAATTTCTATTGAAGAATTAGATAGAATTCCACCTAAGACATTTTTATCTAAAATATCAGGTTGGATTATTCCTGCAATCATTATTGGATTAATCTTATCTTCATTTCAAGTTGATGCATCTCTAGGTTTCGAACAAATTAAGAGCTGGCTCTTATGGAATGGTGGATTATCTGCCTTGGGTACCCTATTAGTTATGGGACATCCTCTATCAATACTTACTGCTTTTGTCGCAGCACCATTTACTTCGCTTAATCCATTAATTGCTGCTGGTTGGTTTGCTGGTCTAGTTGAAGCATATATGCGTAAACCAAGAGTAATTGATTTAGAAAATCTAAGTGATGATATGAACAGCTTAAAAGGAATTATGAATAATCGATTCATTCGTATCTTATTGGTTGTTGTAATGGCGAATCTATTCTCTTCAATTGCTACTTATGTTAGTGGTGCTGACATTATCAAAAATTTATTATCTAACATCTAAGCTGTCTAATGACAGCTTTTTCTTTTTTATAAGCACTACATATGATATAATAGAGTAAATGAGGTGAAATTATGTTAGATAAGAATATTGCTCAAGAAGTTTTAGAAACTCTAATAAGTACCGGGGGCGATTTTGCCGAAATCTATGAAGAAAAAAAGCATACTGCTACATATGCAATGCTTAATGGGAAAGTAGAAAATGCAAATAGTGGTACTAAGTATGGTATTGGATTACGTATTTATAATAAATACGCATCTGTTTATGCCTATACAAATAAAAATGACCGTGAATCATTATTGAAAACTGCTAAGAAATTATCAGAATCAATTAATGAATCAGCAAAGATTACTGCTAAACAATTAGACAAAGTTGTTTATGAAGATAAGCATAAGATTACTAAGCGTCCAAGTGCTTACCCTGCTTCATACAAAATTGATTTAATGAAGCGTGTAAATGACACTATACTGGCCTATGATCCAATTATCAAGCAAGCAATTGTTCGTTACACAGAGGAAGAACAAGAAGTATTAATCTGTAATACAAATGGCTTATATATTACTGATGATCGTGTTAGAACTAGACTTGCAATGCAAGCCGTAGCTGAAGAAAACGGGAAAATGGAAAATGGTAATCATGCTCCAGGTACCCACGCTGGTTTAGAATTCTATGATTCAATTGACTTAGAAGCATTAGCTAAAGATACTGCAAGAATGGCTAAAGATATGTTCTATGCAGATGAATGTCCAAGTGGTGTTATGGATGTTGTTATCGAAAATGGCTTTGGTGGAGTTATTTTCCATGAAGCTTGTGGACATGCCTTAGAAGCAACTAGCGTTGCGAAGAATGAATCAGTATTTGCCAATAAGATTGGACAAAAGATTGCAGCTGATTGTGTAAGTGCAGTTGATGATGGTACTATTCCTAATGCATGGGGTTCCAACAACATTGATGATGAAGGAAACTTTACTAAACGAAACCTATTAATTGAAAATGGTATTCTTAAAGGATATTTAGTAGATCAATTAAATGGTCGAAGAATGAATACACCTTCTAGTGGTAGTGGCAGACGTCAAGGATATAACTTTGAACCTACATCTAGAATGTCTAATACGTTCATCTTAAATGGTACAGATACTTTTGAAGATATTATCGCAAGTACATCGTTTGGTTTATATGCGAAACACTTAGGTGGTGGAAGTGTTAATCCAACGACTGGAGATTTTAACTTTGCAGTTTGTGAAGGATACTTAATTGAAAATGGGAAAATTACTAAACCTGTTAAGGGAGCATCTTTAGTAGGTAATGGTGCTGAAGTATTGTTTAAGATTGATAAAGTATCTAATAACCTTGCTAGAGAACAAGGTATTTGTGGTTCAATCTCTGGTTCTATCCCTACTGATGTTGGTCAACCAACAATTCGTGTTAAACAAATGAGTGTCGGTGGACGAGGAGGTAAACTATAATGAATTTCACAGCATTATTTAATGAAGCAAAAAATAAAAATCTTGAAGCATTAGAAATCTATGTATCATCTAATGTAAGTCGTGATATTTCTATTTATGAAGGAGAAGTAGATCGTTTTTCTTCAAATGAAGTAATTGGCTATGGCTTACGTGGTTTATACAATGGTAAAGTTGGTACTACATTCACTGAAATATATGATGATAGCATGTGTGAATTACTAGTAAACCAAATTATTGAAAATGCTTCAGTTATCTCAAGTGATGATGAACAACTATTCTATCAAGGTGAAATGAACTATCCTGAAATTAATTCATATTCAAATGAACTTGAATCAATGAATAATGAAGAAATTATTAAGCTTCTAAAAGAATTAGAAGCTGAAGGAAGCAAATTAGATCCACGTATTACAAAAATATCTGAAACTAGTTATTCTTATAGTGAAGATAATATTTATATTGAAAATAGTTATGGCTTAAAATGTGAGAAAAAATCAAATTACGCCTTCTTTGAAATTAATGGTATTGCGACAGAAAACGGTGACACACAAACTGATTTTGAATTTAAAATTTGTAAGCAATTAACCGATATCAACAAAGAAGAACTACTAACTAAGTTAAAAGAAGAAATTCTCGCAAAACTTAATGCAAGTAAGATTCCTACAGGTAAATATAAAACTATTATTCGTAATAGTGCTATGGCATCATTACTAGGTGTTCTTACATCTTCATTTGATGCTGATAATGCGCAAAAAGGAATTAGTATCTTCAAAAATGATTTAGGTCAAAAGTTGTTCTCTGAAAAAATAACAATTACAGATGATCCATTATTAGAAAATGGTATTGCTTCTACTCCTTTTGATGATGAAGGTGTTCCAACATACAAGAAAGATGTTGTTAGTAATGGTGTATTAAAAACTTTCTTACACAATCAAAAAACAGCGCATAAAGATAACATTGCCCCTACAGGTAATGGCTTTAAAGCTGGCTATGCTGGAGCAGTTACTATATCACCTACTAACTTCTATATTCAAAAAGGTTCAAGTAGTTTAAATGAGTTAATTAAAGAAATGGATAGCGGTTGTATTATTACTGAATTAAACGGCTTACATGCAGGCTTTAATGCATTAACATTAGATTTCTCATTACAAGCTAATGGTTTCTTTGTTGAAAATGGAAAAATTAGTAAAGCAATCAACTTAATTATGATTTCAGGTAATCTAAAAGAGATTTTAAATCAAGTAGAAACTATTGGTGAAGATTTATACTTCTCTTATAATGCATGTGGTTCCCCTTCAATACTATTTGAATCTATTCAAATTACAGGTGAATAAAAAGCGGATTTTCAAAATCCGCTTTTATATTAGCTTAACTTATCAATTCCTAATACTATTCCTCCACCAATAACGAATGCTACTAAAGACATTAGAATTACTGATAAGGAATATCCAGATGTTGGGATTAATACAACGCTGCTAGCAATGATTAAACCTAGAATTAAACTCATTGTTTGTGCACGATAGTTTTTTAAACAATATGACGTAATCTTGGCACTTAATATAATACCTAGTACAATACCAATACCTAAGAAGCATAAAGGTATAAGAATATTTAATTGGAATGTTAATACATTTGCAAGATAACTCTTAAAATAATAATACTCTCCAATAATTAACATCATCATACTTCCTGATACTCCTGGAAGAATCATTGTTGCACCAGAAATACATCCGACTCCGACTAATTTAATCATTCGCGCAATTGAAATTGGTGGGAATTCAGTTATAACTACATCACCCTTTTCTGGTGAGAAATAATACATAGCTACAATAACTAAAATACCAATTACTAAATATACAGCATTTAATTTACAGCCCTTCATCTCATTCTTTAATAATACTGGTATTGAACATACAACTAAACCAATAAACCAATACATTGTTGGTACATAATAATTACCAAATAAGAATTCAATAACATTCGCAAAACCAATTAATCCAATTGCTGCACCAATTAATACTTGTAGAATGTAAATTAAATCCTTGATACGATTTTCACTTTTAATTTTCAGAAAATCATTAATTGCTGCCATTAATGGATCAAATATACCTAATATTACCATCATTGTTCCACCACTTACACCAGGAATAATATTGGCAATACCTACTGCTATACCACCTAATATAGTCTTCAACATAATAACACCTCACATACCCAATAATTCTACATTATTTTGCCTAACAAATAAAGTAAAATATTATTAAATTATTAAAACATAATATCATTCATAACTAAAAACAAGGCAACTACTGTGCCTTGTTTATTCATAATAAGCTTTTATTTCATTCTTTTAGATTTTTCGGAGCACTCAATAGCTGCATCCATTACAATACCTTTAAAACCTTCCCTTTCAAGAATATTCACTGCTTCGATTGTTGTGCCTGATGGCGAGCAAACTTGATCTCTTAGAATTGATGGATGTACTTGTGTTTCCAAATAAGTCTTCGCAGCACCGAGCATTGCTTGTGCGGCATAGCGATAAGCAGCTTCAGCTTTTAGTCCTTGATGTACTCCAGCCATTCCTAATGCCTCTAACATTTCATAGAAATAAGCAGGACTAGAACCACTTAAACCAATAAATGCATGAATTTGTGATTCAGAAATTAATTCAGCTTTACCGAATTTCTCACAGAAATCCAAAGTAAACTTAATTACTTCTTCGCTAACATACTTATTAATCATAATTGCACTCATACTCTCACCAACAATGGCAGCAGTATTGGGCATAATACGAATGATTGGTTGTTTCAATAATACATATCTACTAATATCATCAATAGTAAATCCTGCAGCAAGCGATACGATTACCTTTGATTCATCAATACAAGAATTTATATTTCGCAATACATCTACTATTTGATATGGCTTAATAGCTAAGATTATATAGTCACAATCAGTAGCAATTTGTCTTTCACTAGTAGCAATCTTAACACCAGTTTGTTTAACCCATAAACTATCTTCATTTAAATGATGATCATAAATAACAATTTCTTCACTGAAATCATGGTCAAGTACACCTTCAACAATGGCCTTTCCCATATTTCCGCAACCAATAAATCCTATCTTCATTAGTTATTCTCCTTTAGACTTTCTAAGAATAGTCCTATTCTTTCTACTGCTACTTTAATTTGTTCAATCGAATATGCATAAGATATACGTATATATCCTTCCCCTTCCTTACCAAAAGCAGAACCAGGTACGACTGCTACTTTATATTCCTTAAGTAAACGTTCACAGAACTCATCCGAAGTTAGTCCTGTTGACTTAATACATGGGAATACATAGAAAGCACCTTCTGGGAAATGTGTTTCTAAACCAATCTTATTTAAACTATTTACTAAAAAGTTTCTACGCTGTTCAAAAGATTGCTTCATTTGTACAACCTCTTCATCACAACGTCGTAAAGCAGCAATAGCAGCATATTGTGAAATAGTTGGAGCACACATAATAGCATATTGATGCACTTTATTTAATAAAGCAATCAACTCCTTATCTGCTAAGATATACCCTAAACGCCATCCTGTCATAGAATATGCCTTACTAAAACCATTAATAACTAGCACATGATCCTTAATCTCATCAAAAGCAGCAATAGATGTATGTGTACCCTCATATGTAAGTTCAGCATAAATCTCATCACTAACTACATATAATCCATGCTGTTTAATAAGAGGAATAATCTCAGCATAGTCCTCCTTACGCATAATACCACCCGTAGGATTGCCAGGAAAGTTCATTAGAATGGCCTTAGTCTTTGGAGTAATAGCCTTTTCTAAATCTTCCTTCATTAAACGGAAATTATTTTCTTCTTTTAATTCAACACAAACAGGAATACCACGCGCTAGCTTAATACAAGGCTCATAAGCAACATATCCTGGAGTTAAAACAATAACTTCATCTCCATCACAAAGTAATGTTCTAAAAATAATATCAATAGCCTCACTACCACCAACAGTTACCAATACATTTTCTCTAGTATACTCTAAATCAAAACGTCTTTTCACATAGTTGCAAATCTCATCACGCAATTCTGGTAACCCTTGGTTTGGAGTATAGAACGTTTTAGCCTTTTCAATAGCAACAATAGCTTCTTCACGAATATCCCAAGGTGTAGGAAAATCGGGTTCACCAACACCTAAAGAAATAACACCCTCCACAGCTCTAGCAAGGTCAAAGAACTTACGAATACCACTTGGAGGACAATTAACCACAATGGGATTTAATTCCTTTACATCAATCATGGAGTAATTAACATCCTTTCATTCTTCTCTTCTTCAGATTCTAATACTACACCTTCAAATTTGTAACACTTCAACATAAAATGCGTTGTTGTACCAGCTACACCTTGAATTGGTGCTAATTTTCTTCCAACGAAATTAGCAACTTCTTGCATTGTCTTCCCTTTAACGATAACCATAAACTCACAACTACCGCTCATTAAGTAACAAGTTTCTACTTCAGGATACTTGTAGATGTGACTCGCTATATTATCATAGCCAGTCTCACGTTCTGGAATTGCCTTTACTTCAATAATTGCGTTAACTCTTTCAGTATTTGTTTTATCCCAGTTAATGACAGTATGATAACCACAAATAATATTAGCAGTTTCTAAATCAGTTAATTTATCTGCAACGTCTTTTTCAGTTTCATTCAATATAGCCGCCAAGTCAGTTATTTCCGCTCGTGCATTCTTTTCTATTATATTTAATAATCGTAATGTTTCCATAAAATATACCTCACTATATACATATTACTATTTTTTTGTCTATAAAACAACCTTTGAAACTATTTTCAGTAAACTTTTTGAAAAAAGCTATATGAATAACTCATATAGCTAATAATTACTTATCATAGAATGGTTTAGTTTTAGGTAAGCCAGTACGTAAAAGATATTCTAATATTTTCGTCATATTAACAGAAGTATCTTTTCCTTCATAAGGGTTTATTGTACATTTAGCCTCAAACAAGAAATCTTCATCCTTCAACTTATCTAAAGCATATAGTATTTCTGTTTTATTTGGATTAACATTAATAACACTACTTGCTGCAATTCTACCCTTTTGTCGATTACCAATATTTATTGTTGGTATTCCAAAGCTAGGAGTCTCAATAATACCACTAGATGAGTTTCCTACTACTGCCAAACACGATTTCATTGCACTTAAATAGCGTAATTGACCTAATGAAGTATATACAACTGCTCTATCCTTATTCTTTGCGACAAAGTTATCAATCATATCATTGATTTCATTTCTTCCTGTATCACTATTTGGACGTGTAAATAGAACTTTATAATCAGGACGTAATGTTAGTGCATCTAATAGTGCCTTCATTTGTGTACCTTGTGAAGATAATTCCGAAGTAACTGGATGGAATGTAACTAATAATGTATTTCGATCTACAAGAAATCCTATTTGTTTTTCTAATTCATCAGCTTCCATTAGTTCAATCTTCTTAACATTCTCTACACCTAATGAACCTACGTTGAATACAAAATCAGGCTGTTCTCCCATCGTAATTAAGCGAGAAGAATATTCCTTGCATGCCGCAAAGTGAATTGTAGACATCTTACTAATGGCATGTCTAAACATTTCATCAATGGCACCTTCAGTGATTTCACCACCATGAATATGGCAAACTGGAATATTAAGAACAACTGCGCTAGATACAATAGGTAATAATTCATAGCGATCACCTAAAACAACAATCACATCAGGTTGTAGTCTTTGTAGTGCTTCACCAATTTTAACTTGAGCATTAGCCATCGTTTGTAGAATAGCAGTGTATGAATCACCACTAGATAAAATATCTACATATTCATTCACTTCAAAACCATCATCCACAATTTGATTAACAGTAGTCCCATATAGTTCAGACAAGTGAGTACCAGTAGCGATAATTTGAAGTTCCATGAATTCATTACACTTTATTTCTCTCATTAGAGGATATAAAATGCCATATTCAGCTCTTGTAGCTGTAATAACGCATACCTTATACATTATCCTCACCTAACCTTCTCACTCATATTTTTAAGTTCACTAAATACTCCCATATCCATATAATCATCATTTTCAATCTTATATGCACAAACCTTACGATTCTTACTTAATAAAGCATCGCATAAGTCAGTCATATGGAATTTAGCGGTTTCAGGGAAATAATCAAATACACTTGGATTAACTACATACATACCCGTGTTTATATATTTTTCAATTGTTGGTTTTTCTTCAAGTGATGCAATTTCATCACCATCTAAATTAACAACACCATAAGGAATTTCAATCTTCTTATTAGCAGCTACCATCGTTAAATCAGCATTCTGATTCTTATGGTAACTTAATAACTCATTTATATCTACATCAATTAACATATCACAATTAATCACTATAAAAGTATCTGTTAATAAATGTTTCATTAAACGTAAACTTCCACCAGTACCTAATGGTTCATTTTCCTCAATATAAGCAAATGAACAATCTTCCATTGAATCATCAAAATATGTTTTTATTAAGTTCTTTTTATAATTTAATGAAAGTACATAAGATTTAAGTCCAGCTTCTTTGAAACGCATTAAAATACGCTCAGCAATTGGAATTCCTGAAATAGGAATTAATGGTTTAGGTAGAACGCTAGTATATGGATATAAGCGTTCGCCTTTTCCTCCAGCCATCATTACAACTTTAACACCTTTAAACTCACTATTTACTCTTGTCACTGCATTATGAGATGATTCAGAAATAATATCAATAATAACATTCTCATTATTAACAAGTGGGATATTCACTATTTTACGTTCTTTTATAAGACGTAATCCATCCTTTAATGAATGACATACATAGCATGGTGAATGCATACAATCTGCCGCAGTACTAGCGATATTTCCCTTTTTCATCGCAAATCTACGAATATCTCCATCAGTAATAGAACCTAGTACTTTATTATTTGCATCAACAACATATACAATCTTTTGCTGTAAAGATTCTAAAGAAGTCAAGACATCTTGTATACTTGTTGAAGCATTAACCAAATAATTTTTCATAATTATTCTCCATTTTTTAACTTAATAATTTCATTAGCTACATATTCAGCATCTTCTACAGTTAAATTTGTTGAACATGGGATATTAACAATCTTATTTTTATAATAATATGTTCTTTCTAAATCATCATGTCCACAATTTTGATATGGTTTTTGTTCATTAATTAATCCCCAAACAGGACGTGTTTCAATACCACGTTCTTTTAATTTAGCCATTAATTCATCACGTGATAATTTGTTGTCTTCATTCCAAAGAATTGAGAAGAACCATTTATTAGCACGAATATTATCTCTAAAACTCAACATTTCTATACCATTTTTCTCGAATATAGCTTTATATGTATCATACAAGATATGTTTTTGTTTAACGAAATTTTCTAAATTTTCTAATTGTGCTACACCAATTGCAGCTGCAGTATTACTTAAACGATAATTAAAGCCAACTTCATCATGATAGAAATACCATGCATTACTTTTAGCTTGTGTTGATAAGAATCGAATGTGCTCTAGATGTTCAGTATCTTTCGCAAACACCATTCCTCCCCCACCAGTTGACATAATCTTATTACCATTAAATGAGAAACATCCATAGTCTGTAAATGTTCCTGCATATTGCTTAGTACCATCGCTTTTAATTTGATATGAGCCAACAGCTTCTGCTGCATCCTCAATCACAACTAAATTATATTTACTAGCAATTTCATTGATTCTTTCATAATCAGCAAGATTTCCAAAAATATCAACTACGCATATTGCTTTTACACGTTTATTATTTTCTTTAATTTTTACAATACCATTTTCAAATAAACATTTATTAGTTAAAAAAGCTTCTAATTTAACTGGATCCATACATAATGTATCATCCACATCAATAAAATATGGCTCAGCTTTTAGATAAGCCACTGGATTCACTGATGCGATGAAAGTTAAAGCAGGTACCAATACAACATCACCTAAGCCTACGCCAGCTTCTAAATATGCAAGATGTAATGCTGCACTACCACTAGCTACAGCAACTGCACCATTACTACCAATATACTCTTTCATGGCATTCTCAAACTTAGATACATAAGGTCCTACTGCGCTAATCCAACCATCAGCCAATGTTTCACTTACATATTTTACTTCATTCCCACACACATTAGGAATTGATAAAGGAATATTCTTCATTCTAATGCCCCCTAAATTACATATTTATTAACATCATAAATATCTAGATTATCTTTAATCCAAGCAATTGTTTCAGCTAACCCTGTTTCTAATGTATATTTTGCTTCAAAATCGGTTAATTCTAATAATTTAGTATTATCACCATATAAACGTTCTACTTCTGATTTAGATGGTCTTACACGTTTCTCATCAATCACAATCTTTGCATTAGGATTAATTTGACGAATTAACTCATTCGCTAATTCACCCATTGATATCTCATGCTTAGTAGCAATATTAATTTCTTGACCAATTGTCTTATCACTCTTTAAAATTGCGATAAAGCCAGCTGCTGTATCCTTCACATAGTTGAAATCACGTGTTGGATGTAAGCTACCCATTGAGATTTCCTCTTTACCAGCTAATAATTGACTAATTAATGTTGGGATAATAGCTCTGCCACTTTGTCTTGGTCCAAATGTATTAAAAGGTCTTACAATGGTAACTGGTACATTAAAACTACGATAATAAGCTTCAGCCATACGGTCAGCACCAATCTTACTAGCACTATATGGTGATTGTCCTTGATATGGATGATTTTCATCCATTGGTACATACTTAGCAGTACCATATACTTCACTAGTTGAAGTAACAAGTACTCGTTTAATATTCGGATTATTTCTTGCAGCTTCTAAAATATTCAAAGTTCCCTTGACGTTTGTATCAACATATGCATCTGGAGCTACATAACTATAAGGAATCGCAATTAACGCAGCTAAGTGAATAATCACATCACAATCTTTTACTAACATATTCATTTGGAATGGATCACGAACATCACCGTGTACCATTTCAACTTTCACCTTCATTTCATCACTAAAAGTATCCATCCAACCATATTGATTAAATGAATTATATAAAGCTAATGCTTTTACCTCATAGCCTTCATTAACTAACGCTTCACATAAATGACTTCCGATAAACCCTTCTGCTCCTGTTAGAAATACTTTCATATATACACCCTTAACTTATTGTAAGTTCCTTTCTTATTAAACACTACACCAATATTATTATACCTTTAAACCAACAAAATGAAAATATAAAATAAGCTACATTTTACTATTTATCAAGTCACTTTATAATTATTATTTATACATTAAACATTTAGAAGAATAAATCATTAATTTATATTTAACTTTATTCTATATTTAAACTTAATGTTCATAAAATCTTAATATTTAATTCACTTTTTCTATTGTGACTTTACTCACATAAGTAGTATAATTTGTATGTAGTATAATGGAGGTAAATAAATGAAATATAAGAATCGTTTACTAGCGACATATCCTATTTTAAATGAATTACAAGATGAACTAAGTATTCTAGAAGATATGGATATTAACTATTCACTTAAAACTGGACAAATTCTTAAGCATTCTCATGATGTTTGTTTAGGCTTCCCTTTACTATTAGTTGGGAAATTGATTGTTACTAAGATTAGTGATAATGGAGATGAGACATTCGTGTTCTACTTAAATCCTGGAGATGTATGTCACCATGCGTTCCGCTGTATTGTAGAGAATGATTCATTTGGGATTCAAGTAAAATGTGTTACTGATTGTGAATTGATTATTATACCTATTAGCTTCTTTAAAGAACACATTATGGGAAATTATAACTTCTTAAAGTTTATATATAATGATTTATTTAATAAGTTTGATGATGTTGTATTAAATAAAGAGCACTTAATTCATGAGTCTGTTGAAAGTCGCTTATATAATTTCTTAAAAACCAAGGAAAGTCGTACTATTAAAATTACTCATAGTCAAATTGCAAGTGAATTAGGTACAGCAAGAGAAGTTATTTCACGTTTATTAAAGAATTATGAGCACGAAGGCAAAATCAAGTTAAACCGTGGAAGCATTGAGATTTATAAAATGTAATGTTATAATCTGAGAGGATGGTGATTAAATGGCTAAGAAGAAAAAGAAACTAAGCTATTTCCAACGACTAATCCTAACTTATAAAATAAGAATTAAGCGTTTTATTGCAAATCAAAAGAAAAACAGTAAAAAATATAAGATTTCAAGTAATGTAAAGTTACTTGCAGCTTCATTCGTATTAATTATTATTTTAGGGTTTGTATTGAAAACAAGTTATTCAAATTATCGTATTTCAACTCAAACAAAGCTAGGATACTCAAAGGAACAAGCTGAATATATACTAGAAAATAAATTAACTAATATAACTAAAGAATACGGTTATTCTAACTTCTTTATAACTTCACATATGCAAGGTAAATATGATGAACAATATATAGAATTATATTTCTATTTAAAAGAATTTAAAGAAAATACCAAGTTATTCTATGATAAGCTAACAGCTAAAGGCTATAGTAAAGAAGAATTAAAAGAAATACTGACTGCCTTAACTGAAGATGATGATATTATTCCATTATTAATCTATGATAAGCAAGAAAATATTCAAACTTATATTAATGATGTTGAGCGAGGAAAGCTAACAAAGAATTATTTAAATATTTATGAAAATGCTGAGATAGTTGATGTTGTTGCAAACGACACAATTATTAATAAAAAAATAGGTCTTAGTGAAAATTATGTTCCTGAGAATTTAAAAAGCATTTCAACATACTGTGCTTTCTATCCTGGACAATTAGTTGAGAAAGCTGCAACTTCATTCAATAATATGTGTATGGATGCGAAAGAACAAGGTATTTACTTTGCTAGTATGGTTGCATATCGTAGTTATGCTGATCAACAATCGATTTATGACTCCTATGCTGATAACTATGGATTACTACAAGTTGATGAATATACACCTAAGGCTGGATTCAGTGAACATCAAACTGGATTAGCATTAAATGTATCATCAATGGCAGCAAACCCCGAAGGAACTACCTTTGTTGAGACAAATGAGTACGAATGGTTAGTTAATAATGCAGCTAAATACGGATTCATCTTCCGTTATCCAAAGAATAAAGAACATATCACAGGCTTTGCTTATGAAGCTAGTCATCTACGTTATGTTGGTATTGAAATGGCGGAAGCTATTAATGAAACTGGTCTAACAATGGAAGAATTCTTTGTTTTATACCAATAACTAAAAAAGAGTGAGCTACTAAGATAATCTCTAAGTTCTCACTCTTTTATTATGCCTTTACGATGCCGATTTAGAGTCACTGTAATAGTATCGTTCTTCATCACCATACTTTTCATTATACGCCTCAACATAGCGTTCTGCCTCCGTTTCATTAACTGTGTAATAATAACGGAGCAAAGTGCGGAATAAAAACATCATGCCCATATGATAACTGAAATCCATTAAATAATCTAAAACTAACTTAATATATCTCTCATCAGTAATATGATTATCGATAATTTTCTGAACTTCTTCATCATATATCTTAAAACTTACTTCTGCCAATAAAAACTTTTCTTTATCTAGATTAACCATTGAAATTAACTCTACGGAAAGCTGATTTATCTTTAGGTTTACCTACAATTTTATTAAAGTTCTTACCAGCACTAAGCTTATTCTTATTTCTAGATTGTTCCAAAAGCTTCTTAGTATCAGGTTTATTTACTTCCTTTTTAATGAAGATTAATGGTGTAGTCATTTCTTCATCAGTCATACCTGCATGATTACCTTTAGGAGGTCCTCCTGCTATGTATTTAAATGCCTTAGGACCTATAGCACATGCAAGGAAGTCACCAATAATTTCATGGATTAAAGGATATTCTTTCCCTTCTCCTAGTAAATGCATATCAAATATTTCTTCATGTGAATATAAAACAAAATATTCACTGAAATACTTATTAAATAATTCTTTAAATTTTTCTTTTTGGTCATCTTTAATATAGAAATTCATAGCACGAGCTTCAAGCGTAGGTGCCTTATCAAATAACTCAGTGATATCAGGATATTCTCCTAAATCAATATATTCCATATCAACATGACCATGGTCAGCAGTTACAATAATTAAAGTATCATCAGATATTTGCTTTTGTAGTTCTTCTAGATTTTGATTAATCTCCTTAGCGTGATTTTTAACTTCATCACTTAGCACACCAAATTCATGCATTAAACTATCTAATTTATCCCAATAAACATATGTAAAGCCATTTTTACTATCATCATTAGCTATTTCAAGCATCATATCACATTGATCTTTAAAAGTTTTTGCACGTGGTGTACGGAATGGTGGATAGATAAAATCACCATGATATCCATTATTCGCTACTTTAGTCCATAGGCGTTCATAATCCATTACATCAAATTCGATATTTCTTGGACACTTTCCCCCCTTCTTATAGTAAGTAAAATCTAAGAACATAATATAATCCTCATCAAACTCACTAAAGTATTGATGCCATCCCACCCAACCAGTTGTAATTGGTGGTAATCCACTACAAGCTACAGTTGTAGCTGCAACAGTAGTTGAAGGATATACAGAAGAAATCGGACGCTTCTCACATCTACGTAATAGATCATTTCCATCATATAAAGATGTTAGATTATAATGTCCTAATCCATCAATTAATACTAAAAAAACGTTTTTATATTTCTTCTTCAATTCTTTATCAACATCAGCCATTGATTTATATTCAGTAGGCACATTATAGTGTTTTAAAATTGAAGATGATATTGACAATATGCTGTCATCATAATTAGGTAATTTCATAATACATTCTCCTTTTTATTATTATATCACAGAATTGTATGCTTTTGCTCGCTGTTTATCTTCATTTGATATTTGTTTTGAATCTTGTATCTTACTAATAGTTTTTCTTCTAGTTTCATTATTTAAAAATGGTAGAATACTAAGTATCTCTTCCTGATAATGAACATAAATCATTGATAATAACCAAGCTTGTGCCATGTACACGTAATAATCTGTACTAGGATTATTTAATACACTTGAAATACACAAATCAACATATTCATCTGAAATATAGTAATTTAATAATAATACATATCCAATTCTTATCTCAAATAGAGAATTACTATCTAGCAGCCTCTTAATATAATCAAGAAAATATAATCGATCATCCTTTACACATTTTAGACTAGCGCACAAACTATCACATGTAGACCAATTATCAATATAAGGTATTAATCTATCTAAATGATATATTATTTCTTGTTTATCTTTTAACTCACCTATCACAAAAGCGTGTAACAACACCTCTTCAAGATACGTAATTTTTTTACCCAAATATTCATAAGGATTGTTTTTATATATTTGTCTTGCCAATTTACGAAGTTTTGGTAATCTTACTCCTAAAATAGGATACTTAGTTTCATTAATTAGTTTAGAAGAAAACTCACGATATGATTCTTCACTTTCATTTTTCAAAATTTCTTCAATATTCATCTAATCACTCCTTAAGTAAACCTACTTTAATTATACCATAAATTAAAACAGGTGATAAATCACCTGTTTAATCTTCATATAATACTACTGTATTTGATGCCAATGACTTTTGCACGTCAATAACACGTTGATTAGAAGATCCCTTCCAACGTAGTGTAGGATTATGAAGTTCATCAACATATGGTCCATCTACAAGTACATCGATATATTTCATAACTTCTTTATCCTTTAAATCACGATCAAATAAGAATCCACTCCATGACCAAATAGTTTTATTTGGATATTTTTCTTTAAAGGCCTTCGCAAGCTTTGTAGTACCTTCAATATTGCGTGGATGCATAGGTTCTCCACCAAGAATAGATAAACCTACAATATATTCCAAACCACACAAATCAAGCACTTTTTGAATAGATTCATCGCTGAACTCACGACCTCCTTCGAAATCATGTGTTTCAGGATTAAAACAATTCTTACAATGGAATTCACAGCCTTGTAAGAAGATTGAGATTCTTACACCAGGACCGTTTGAGATATCCATTTTTCTAATTTTATTATATCTCATAATCTTCATCCGCATCTTTATTGTCGATATGAATTACACGTTCTTTAATTTCTTGAGTTCTTCCTTTATTCCAGAAGTTAGTTCCAATATAACCACAAGTTCTACGTGCAACATTTAACTTATCGTGGTCTCTATTGCCACAGTTTGGACAATACCATTCTAAGTTCTCATCAATTAAGATTTCTCCAGTATAACCACATTCATGACAATAGTCAGATTTAGTATTTAACTCTGCATACATGATATTGTCGTAAATGAAGCGAATTACTTCCATAACAGCATCTAGGTTATTAGTTAAGTTTGGAGTTTCAATATAACTGATAGCACCACCTGGAGATAATTGTTGGAATTCACTTTCTAAACGTAATTTACTGAATGCATCAATTTCTTCGAATACAGGAACATGGTAAGAGTTAGTAATATAATCTCTATCAGTAATTCCTTTAATTACACCAAAACGATCTTTTAAGCACTTTGCAAACTTATATGTAGTCGATTCAATTGGTGAACCATATACACTATAATCAATTGCTTCAGCAGCTTTCCATTCTTTACACTTATCATTTAGCTTTTTCATTACTTCTAAGCCAAATTCTTTACCAATGCCATTATCAGTATGGCTATGATCAGTCATATACTTAACACATTCATATAAACCAGCATAGCCTAATGAAATAGTTGAATATCCATTATGTAGTAAATCATGAATACTTTCACCCTTACCTAAACGCGCAAGAGCACCATGTTGCCATAAAATAGGAGCTACATCACTAGTTACTTTACTTAAACGCTTATGACGAATTTGTAAAGCTCTGTGACATAATTCTAAACGTTCATCCATAATCTTCCAGAATGTTTCCATATCTTTATCAGAAGATAAAGCAACATCTACTAAGTTTAATGTAACTACACCTTGATTGAAACGACCATAATACTTAGGCTTACCATTTTCATCAACATATGGAGTTAAGAATGAACGACATCCCATGCATGGATAACAGTTACCATCGCCATTACTATCAATCTTTAATTTCAACATCATTTTTTCAGAAATATAGTCAGGTACCATACGCTTAGCTGTACATTCAGCTGCTAATTTAGTTAAATAGTAGTACTTACCATTTTCATTAATATTGTCTTCTTCAAGCACATATAAAAGTTTAGGGAATGCAGGAGTAATATAAACACCCTTTTCATTCTTCATACCTTCGATACGTTGTTTTAGAACTTCTTCAATAATCATTGCAAGTTCTTCTTTATATTCATCTGTTTCACCTACATATAAACATACACTTAAGAATGGTGCTTGTCCATTAGTAGTAGTCATAGAGTTGATTTGATATTGGAATGTTTGAACACCATCTGTAATTTCCTTTAATAAATCTTCTCTAGCAAATTTCTCACATTGCTCTTCTGTTAATTGTCTTTCTCTATATTTACGTAAATAAACATTATAACTATCACGTACAAATGGAGCTAAATGAGTTAATGTGATTGTAGCACCACCATATTGACTTGATGCAACAGCAGTGATTAATTGTGTTGCGATTGTCATAGCAGTTAGGAATCTATGTGGTTTCTCAATCATAACACCATTAATTGTAGTACCATTTTGTAACATATCTTCTAAATTGATTAAGTCACAATTATGTAATGCATTTTGAGCGAAATAGTCTGCATCATGGAAATGAATAACACCCTTATCATGAGCATCAACGATATCTTCAGGTAATAAGAAACGTCTTGTGATATCTGTACTAGTGATACCCGCAAGATAGTCACGTTGAGTTGTTACTACTTGTGCATTCTTATTTGAGTTTTCAGTATTCCAATATTCATTTTCACCATTGATTAACTCTTTAATTGCACGGTCAGTAGTATTACTCTTACGAACTAATTCTCTAGTATAACGATATGTAATGTACTTCTTTGCAATTACATATTTACCCATAGACATTAATTTCATCTCAATAATGTCTTGAATGTCTTCTACTAAGATTCTCTTCTTACCTAACTTTTCGATGTACTTAATTATATTACGAATTTGTATAGGGGAAATTTGATCTTCCTCTTCTACTTCCATATTAGCTTTTTGAATGGCTTGTTCGATTTTTTCAGGGCAATAATCAACCATATGACCATCTCGTTTAATAACCTTCATAATACTGTTCTCCTTTTAATATTTGTGCTTCAAAAATTACGGTTATGAAGCGTACGTGACAATAATAGCATAGTTTTTCGAATAAATATGTTGCAATTGCAACAGTTTTCAAATTATGATACAATATTTTTGAAGGTGATATTATGGCATTTTTATTCGATAAGATTACAATGAACGACAAAGATTTACTATTAAAGCTATTAGAAGCGACTACATTTACATTTAAGAAGCATACAAATATCTTAACTTCTTTAAAAAAGGATAATATTGTAGGCGTCGTTGAATCAGGAAGAGTTCAAATTATTAGAAATGATTACGATGGAAATCGTGTTATAATTGATGAATTAAACCAAAATGATGTATTCGGTACAATGATTTCATCAATGATTGGAGATAACTATGATATCATAGTTAAAGAAGATAATACAAAAATTATTATTATAGACTATTCTAACATTACAAACTTCAATAGTACACAATATAATTTTTTTAATCAATTTATAAAAAACTTATTAGTAATCACGACTGACAAAATAGTTGAAAAGAATGACAGAATTGAAGTTTTAACTCAAAAATCAATACGTGATAAACTACTAGAATATTTCAGAATAATATCTGAGAAAAAAGGCGGTAAAACTTTCGATATCCCCTTCTCATTTACAGAATTAGCAGAATACCTAGGTGTTGATCGTAGCGCAATGAGTCGCGAATTAAAAAACTTAAAAGATGAAGGATTCATCAAAGTTGTCAACAAACGCGTAACATTATTATATTAAAGTAAATATGTTAACTTTTTAAAAGTACCAATAGGTACTTTTTTACGTTTATTTAATTTTTCTTTCATAAAATCACCTATGATACCTTTCTGTCTATCTTACTAACTCAGCAAACATGTGATTAATATATACACTCGCACATTTTTAACAGTTATCAATGAGCTTCGATAATTTTATACTATTACTCATTAAATGCTTTAAAATTCCCATACTCAATGTAGTATTGACTTAATATAAATTACCAATTGATAGACTTATTCTAAAATGCCAAGTACACTAAAAGTATAAAAAGGAGGAAATAATATGGAACTAGAAATTGGAAAACGAATTACATCACTAAGAAAAATAAAAGGTATAACACAACTACAATTAGCAAATTACTTAGGTGTTCTACCTCAAACAGTTTCACGTTGGGAAACTGAAAATGGAATACCTGATGTCTATTTACTCCCTAAGATAGCAAATTTTTTCTCTATAAGTCTAGATGATTTATTCGGTTTAACTGACATGAAGAAGATTGAAGATTTGGTATGTAAATACTCTGTACTACGTGATGAAGCGTCATATGAAGAAGCATTAGCAGCAATCACCCTTCAAGAAACAAATCTTGTTATCAATGAGAATTCAAATGATATTCAAGCTAAATTATTAGGTGAAAAGATGCATTTATATCTACAAAGAACACGCCAAGACTTATCGGATACTATAATGATATGTAAGGAACTTATAAAATTAACCGATAACACAGACAGTAAATACCACATTATAGGTTTACTTCAGTTGCAACAACTAGAATGTATGGCTAATAATGATAGAGAAATGCTGATAGAAAGCAAAGAAAGATACTATTCATCAAAAAACAGAGAAAATTTACTACTTTATCTTAATGCATTAATAGTATCCAAGAATTATGATGAATTATTCCTGTTTTTTGAAAAAGAATTTAAGAATACTGAATACTATGAAATCAATAATGATTCTTACGAACTTTGGTCATTCTTCATGGAAACAGCATCTTCTATTGATAACCTAGAATTTATTAATACATACCTGCCTAGCTATGAAAAGATTTGTACAAAAGGAGATTTATTCCTTCTAAAATTCAATTTAGAGAAAAATAAACGTCTAAAAGATATCTCCTATACTCCTAACAAAGAGGCTTTATATACTTTACTAAACGAAACTACAATGAACGAATATTTTAAAGTACATTTCAATAAAGAAATTGAAGAATTATAAAATTGGCCCTAGTTTGAAATACAAGCTAGGGCTTTTCTATTATTTCCGTTAGTTTTTTATTTGTATATAATTATTATACTCACACAACGATAAATCAGATTCAGTAATCATATATGCATGTAAGCCAAAATGTTTAGCTAAAGGTAGAAAGTCAAATCCGAATTTTTCATATACATGAACTGCATGAACATTTTCAGCTTCGACTTCTAAACGTAATATAGCAGTTGGATATTTTTCTTCAATAAACTTAAAGAAATGACTACCTATTCCTAAACAACGATATTCACTTTTAATATACAAATCTTCAATCCATATGCAAGGCTTTCCAAATTCAGTAGAAAGGCTTTTCACAATCATAACATAACCTTGAATTTTCTCATTATCTTCAAAAATATAGCCTTCTATATTAGGATTATCATTAATACAGTTATCTGTGTTAGCATTAAATATTTCATCAGACCATTACTAAATACCGCTGGAGAGGAGTAAAATTCTCTCATCATCTCCACAACATCATGTCTATCATTTTCATTCATAAATCTTATAATACTTCCCATTTAAATACACTCCTTATAACATATCTATTTATATATACTACCATTCTGCGTATAACCGCTCTTCGATAACTATATTGATCATTAATATTATATAAATAAAAACTCTTTTGCCTAGAAGACAAAAGAGATTCTTTTCATGGTGACCCGTACGGGATTTGAACCCGTGAATGATGCCTTGAGAGGGCACTGTGTTAACCGTTTCACCAACGGGCCACAATAATCCACCTAATTATTTTACACCCATTAAATCAAATACACAATAAGAAAAAAGCATCTTTACGATGCTTTTATCCTAGTTTTTCTTCTAATTTCTTGATTGCCAATTCAATACGACGAATAGTTTCTTCTTTTCCAAGGATATTAGAAATTTCTACTGCACCACCAGGTGTTCTTTCTTTACCTGTAATCGCAATACGTACTGGATACATGATTTGACCATTCTTCATTTCAAGCTTACCAGCAAGTCCTAAATAACCTTCATGTAATGTATCAAAGTTATATTCAGTTAATCCTTCTAACATTTCTTTACTTGCTTTTAAAGATGTTAATGCTACTTCATCAGTAGTTTTCATCTTCTTATTAACAAATAAATCAGTTGAATATTCAGGTAATTCATCAAAGAAATCAATAGCTTCTTCAATTTCTCCTAAAGTATTCATACGTTGTTGTAAGATATTAGCAATTAAATGTGTATCAAAGTTACCCTTAACAGCATTATTAATATATGGTAATGCCATTTCATGCCATTTTTCAGGTTCCATATTACGAATATATACACCATTCATCCAAGTTAATTTCTCAATATCGAAAATTGATGGAGATTTAGAAATTCTCGCAACATCAAACTTCTTAGTTAATTCTTCTAAGGTGAAGATTTCTTCGTTATCTGCAGGAGACCATCCAAGTAATGCGATATAGTTCATAATTGCAGCAGGTAAATATCCCTTAGCAACTAAATCTTGGAATGATGCATCCCCATTACGTTTACTTAACTTATGGAATTCATCTTTCATTACAGGTGGAAGATGGATATAAGTAGGCTTTTGCCATCCAAATGCATCATAAATTAAGTTATACTTTGGAGTACTTGATAAATACTCATTACCACGTACTACATGAGAAATTTTCATTAAATGGTCATCAATTACATTCGCAAAGTTATAAGTTGGGAATCCATCAGACTTTAATAAGATTTGTTCATCTAAGTCAGCACAACTAACTTCAATATGCCCATAAACTTCGTCATCGAAACATGCTGTTTCAGTTGGATCAATATTTTGACGAATTACATATGGTTCACCAGCATCTAATTTAGCTTGGATTTCTTCTTTAGTTAAATACTTACAAGGATCATCATATTTGAATGAGTCCCCTTTTTCTTCACGTTCAGCTTCAAGTCTTGCTTCATCACAGAAACAATAATGAGCTCCACCAAGTTCAACTAATTGCTCAGCATATTGCTTATACATTCCCATACGTTCACTTTGTACATATGGTCCATATTCACCACCAACATCTGGCCCTTCATCGTGTTTTAATCCACAATCACGCATAGTGTTATAGATAACATCAACAGCACCTTCAACAAATCTACCTTGGTCAGTATCTTCAATACGTAAAATGAATGTACCGTTATCTTTTTTAGCTACTAAATACTCATAAAGAGCAGTTCTTAAATTACCGATATGCATATAGCCAGTAGGACTAGGTGCAAATCTTGTTCTTGCTTCACTCATATTTAAATCCTCTTTTTCTCTATATTTGCTTTATAATATTATAATAAATCCTAGGAAAATTCAACTGAAATTGATATTTTTATATACAAAAATATACGATTGCGATATAATTATAAGGGTAAATAAATTGGAATACAAATAAGTGATATTTTAAGCAACATTTTATTACATATATTTATGGTTCCAATCAATCATTAATTTCTATATTACAAGTGTAGAGGAGGATTATAATGCAATATCTTTCGATATTTGGACTAATTGCCTTTGGATTAGTTCTCTACCAAAATTCCGTAATAAAAGGATTAAAAAAAGAAATTCGTTTTTTAAAGAACAAAGTGAGAATTAGGGGTGCTGATACAATGTCAAGAGTATTAAATGGATTAGAGGGTCAACAATGTAGATTAATCTACACAAATGATTTAGATTTAAGTGCTACTAATGTAGTAGCTACTATCTTGGAATCTGATGATGATTTTATTAAATTTACTACTATAAATAAAAAGAATGAAGAAATTACAAAAGTAATTCGTATTGACAGTGTTGTTGAAATAACACCATTATAAAAAAGAACTATCAGGCAACTGATAGTTTTTATTTGTTCTCTACTATTTTAAGTACATCTATTGGATGTTTACATTTATTAGCACAATTAATCATAGAATCATCTCTACAACCCCATAAAGCTAATATAAAGTCTACACCTGCTGCTGTAGCACAATTATAATCATGAATTGCATCACCAATATAAATTGCTTCTTCAGGCGTAATATTATTGCGTTTCAAATACTCAACCATAGGTCCTTTGTCAGGCTTATGCGTTTCACTATCTTCAACACAAATAACTGTGTTAAAAAACGATTCTAGTCCAAATGGAACAAAGTCAACGTTATATTCGTGTCTAGTTTTACTTGTAATAATTCCCATTTGATAACCTTTACTATCTAAAACTTCAAGTAATTCTTTAATACCATCAAAATGCTTTATTAAAGAAACATTCTCTTCAAAATACTTCTCCCACTTTAATAATCCATCATCACATTTATCTTTAGGAATACCAAGCTTTTCTAATGCCATTACACCAGGCATACCAAGAGTAAAACGTAATTGTTCAGAAGTATATTCAACATCTAAAAATTCTTTACAAACACGCTTTAAAGAAACCATGACAGTTGCTTCAGTATCTAATAGTGTTCCATCAATATCAAATATAATATGTTTATACATGCTTACCTCTTCATTTTCATAAACAATTCATTTAATAAATCATTGAATTGACTAATAATAGGTTTTCCGTTAATTGGAAAAGCATCCTTACCAAAAGCAAATACTACATCACCATTGTCATAGACAATTTTAATTTTCCATTCTAATCCTTTATCTGGATCTCCTGTTTGTTTCGCAAACCCATTCCAATCCTTTATTTCGTGATGCTCTATAAACTCCCAAATATCATACATAACACGTTTCTTTAATTCAACATGTAAAATATCTTCACTACCACCAATATTTATATATTTGAACGCTTCAATAAATGTTGACCTTTTAAAAAATTCAAATTTAAAAATAGTGCTATTCTTTGAAATTGAAAACATTACGCTTCTAATCAAATTCTTAGTCTGAGCATTCTTATTCAAATAGAAAAATAACACACAAATAGGAAAAATAATTACATATGCAATTACAGCAACTATCTTTCCTATATATGGACTTAATAGAAAAAAAGTTCCTCCTAGAAAGCCTGGTAGTGCCATCAATAGTAAAACCAACGCATTAGTTCTATTAAATACTTCAGCATCCCTTATGTCTTTATTTTTAAACTTTGCTCCAAATAAACGAACTGGTTTACGAGCAAAAAACGTAGTTATTGAATAAATTAAACAAATTGTTGAGATAAAGAATAAAGCAACAAATATAGCCATGTCTAAATAGCTCATATTGATTCCTCCACTCTTCTATCCATAATGTTTAAACGTTTTGAGCAAATAACCATTAATAGGCCTATAGTTGTTAAGATAGCGGCTACAAAGAACATACTGCCGCTTCCTGAAGCTTCATATAGACGTCCAAATAATTGATTGAATAATGCTGTTGAGATAATATACCCTGCATTGTAGATACTCATACCAGTAGCTAATATTTTCTTATCAACTGCTCGATACAAGAAATTTACGTTTCCAACACATATTGCAGCAATACTTAATCCATGAAATAATGATACTATTAAGAATGCAAATACATTAGGAACAAAAGCATATACTAAGAATCGTAACACTTGTGAACCACAACCCAATAAATATAAATTACGATATCCAATCTTATCAAAGATTTTTTGAGCTTTCATTACAATAAAAAACTCAGGTGCTACCATAGCTAATGTTGATATTCCGATTAATGAATCACTTTGTTTTAAGGTACCTACTAAATGATTACCTACATAGCCATTAATTACATCTAACACCGCACTTATTAAAATCATTAATAATAATGCATATATAAAGTTTCCATTCTTAATGATTTCCTTACCATCATGCAGTAAATCTAATTTTTGTGTAGTTTCATTCTCATCATTTTCATCCTCAGTGAACTTTTGAATACAAATAACTGCTATTGCACTACATATCATCGCAATATACACATACGGTCCACTAAAGCCAAAATATGATGCTACATACCCTACAGCAAAGCTTCCGAAGACATAACCTAGAGAGCCTAGTGAACGTACTACACTGAAATCCTCTTCATATCTATTACAGAATTTAATACACATACTATCTGCTAAACTACCAATATCACATCGACAGATTTGTAAAAAGATTGCAGTAACAAGAACTGGAATGTAATTTCTTTGAAGCGACCAAATGAATAAAACAATAGCAGTCATACCTACTGCAACCGTAAGCACCAATTTATGCTTTTTTGTCTTATCTGATACAATTCCCCAAAGTGGTGTAGTAAACATTGCAAATACTAAACTCAGCGAATTGATATTTCCAATTTGTGATCCACTAAATCCTAATCTTTCATAATATACATTTAAATAAGGAGAGAATACTCCTAAGGTTGCATAATAGAAAAAATAGAATATACAATAATTTCTAAACTGACCTTTCATAACTTCTCTCCTTACTAATACTATTTACCATTTAAAATACTAGCGATTTTAGTTGCAACTAAATCAATTGCAACAACATTCTCCTTACCTTCTGGAATAATAACATCGGCATAACGCTTAGATGGTTCTAAGAACTCATTATGCATTTTACGCACAGTATTTACATATTGACTAATAACACTCTCTAATGTTCTTCCACGCTCATTAACATCTCGTGTTAAACGACGAATAAAACGAATATCCGCATCTGTATCAACGAAAATTTTAATGTCTAAGCGACGACGAATATCTTCATTTTCTAATACAAATAAACCTTCTAGAATAATAACATCTAATGGTTCAATTGATTCTGTTTTATCACTTCTTGTATGATTAACAAAATCATAAGTAGGTTTATTAATTGCTTCATAACGAATTAAAGCATCTAAATGATTAACAAGTAAATCATTATCAAATGCAAAAGGATGATCATAATTCGTTTTAGTACGATCTTCCATGCTCATATGAGATTGATCTTTATAATAGTCATCTTGACGAATAATTGCTACTTTCTTAGCCTCTTTATTACAAATATCATATAATTCTTTGGCAATCGAAGTTTTACCTGAAGCACTTCCTCCTGCAATTCCAATAACTACTGGTCTTTTCATTCTAACACCCCTTACTTTAAATATTTATCAATATTCTTTAAATGTTCACTATATGTTTTCGCAAATATAGTTCCACCATCACCATATACATCACCAATAAAGAAATAATAGTCACTCTCTGCTGGATATAACACTGCTTCAATCGCATGTTCTCCAGGATTCATGATTGGTGAAGGAGGTAATCCTTCATGGTGATATGTATTATATGGAGAATCTACATTTTCATAATACTCACATGCTTTCCAATCTGAATAATCATATATTGCATAACATACAGTAACACTACTTTGTAGTTTCATTCCACTATTTAAACGATTATAGAACACACTTGAAATTAACTTCATATCATCTACTTCCCCACTTTCAAATTGAAGTATCGAAGCTAAAGTCATTAATTCATGTGTACTATATGTACTTTCATCAAATGCAGACTGATACTTTTTATAAATCATTTCTGTATGATTTAATAAACGTCTAGTAACTTCATCTACGTTGGTATTCTTAATAAATGAATATGTTTCAGGGAACAAATACCCTTCTAATAGCACTTTTGAATCTTTATTAAATACTTCATCTGTAAGTACTTCATAATCTTCAACTAAAGTTCTCACATATTCTTCATCATTCCAAGCAGATAATAATTCATCTGATGAAACACTTAGTTCATTCCCAAGTAATTCAGCAATCTGCTTAGCCCAATACCCCTCAGGTATCGTAATCATTACTTGATCAATAATCGCATTGTTTCCTTGTAAATAAGCAATGATATCAGGTACATCCATTCCATTAGGAATTTCATAATAACCAGCCTTAATATCATTTAAATCATTAATCTTTGCATATAGCTTAGCAATATCAGCATTTCTAATGATACCTAGACTTTCTAATTTATCTAAAGTACTATACAATGTACTACCTTGTGTAATTTCTACACTCATGTAGTCGACTTCGAAATCAACAGCTGCTAAACCATCTTCATATGTCTTATAACCAAAAGCAAATACAAATAAAAAGATTAAGAGAAATAAAGCAATAAAAGCGCTAGGTTTAACCTTACGCTTCTTCATCTTCGAACTCATCAATATAAGCTCCAAATACCTCTTCTACCATTTCCCATTCTTTTTCATCTTCGATTGGGTAAAGGTTACCTTCATCATCATAAGATGATGCGAAAACTTCTCCATCTTCTTCTGCTGGGTTAGTATATAAAACATATTGTTTATTCTTAGAATCATCTACAAAAGTAAAGATGATTTCCATTTCAATTTCATTACCATTGTCATCTACAACGATTAAACGATTAGTTTCATTCATAAAATATTCTCCTTTTTTAAAATAAAAGGCGGTTTAAGCCGCCTTTGACATACCACTATCAAGAAAGCCTTGTAAAATTGTTACTGCCGCAATTTGATCCACTACTTTCTTACGTTTTTTTCGTGAAACATCGGCTTCTAATAGAACTCGATTTGCTTGCATAGTTGTCATTCTTTCATCAATTAGAACAACACGTAGACCTGTTTCTTTTTCTAGTTTTTCTTTAAAATCTAATGATATTTGCGCACGTACACCAATATCACCATTCATATGCTTAGGTAAGCCTAATACAATTAGATGAACTTCATGTTCCTTAATTAATTCTTTAATACGTGAAAGTGCAACATCATTGTCTTCTTCTTCAAAACGAATAGTTTCAACTGCACGTGCAATCATACATAAAGCATCACTAACAGCTACACCACACGTGCGACTTCCTAAATCTAACCCCATGACTCTCATCTATTTTTCTTCCTCCAAATAAGCACGAACTAGCTCTTCAATAATTTCATGTCTTTCAACTTGTTGAATTACACTTCTAGCATTATTGTGAGATGAAATATAAGCCGGGTCATTAGAGATTAAATAACCAGCAAGCTGATTAACGGCATTATATCCACGTTCCTCAAGAGCTTCTTTAGTCAGACGTAAGATATGCTTGATATGATCACGACGTAACTCCTCTGAGCTAAATGGTAAAGTTTCTGTATGTTGTTGATTTATCATAATACCGCCTCCTCGAATCTATTATACTAGAATTTTTATAAAATGGAAATCCTATTTACTTAAATTTGATAAGACTTTTTCGATTGCATTCTTAACTGCATTAATATCTTTTGCTCCACCTTGTGCCATGTCAGGTTTTCCACTACCACGACCTTCACATAATGAGCATACTTCTTTAATTAAATTACCTGCTGCAATGCCCTTAGCATTTAAGTCAGAAGTTACACCTGAAACAAATGTCACCTTATCTTCTTCGCTACTAATAACGAATACAACTACACTCTTAGCTTTATTCTTTAATGTAGTAACTAAATTCTTAATAGAGTTAACATCCATTCCACTCTTTTCTACTACAAGAGTAGGTACTCCATTATAATCTACTGTATTAGCAACTAATTCATCAGCTTCAAATGCTAATAATTTGCTGTTTAATTGACCATTAGCTTGTTTAATTTCAGTATTTTCAGCTAATAACATTTCAACACGTTTTTCTACACTTTCAATATTTGTTGACTTGAATGCACTAGCAAGTCTCCATAACATTGCTTCCATATCCTTGAATTCTTGGTAAGCACCCATTGCAGTTTTACCAGTAATACGACGAATACCACTACCTACAGATTCTTCTGTAATAATTTTAAACATTCCGATTTCTGCAGTATTCTTAACATGAGTACCACCACATAATTCTTTTGAGAATTCACCCATACTTACAACACGTACATCATCTTCATACTTTTCATCAAATAGAGCAGTTGCACCTGATGTTTTAGCTGTTTCTACATCCATCACTTCTGTAATTACATCTAAATGTTCAGCAATCTTTTCGTTAACGATAGCTTCAATTCTCTTTAAATCTCCATCACTAATCTTTTCGAAGTGAGTAAAGTCAAATCTCATATATTCTTCGCAGTTGAAAGAACCAGCTTGTTGAACGTGAGTACCAACAACCTCTCTTAATGCAGATTGTAGTAAGTGAGTAACTGAGTGGTTAGCACAAGTCGCATTTCTTCTTGCTGAATCAATAGTTAATGTAACTTCATCACCAACTTTTAAAGTTCCTTCAAGCACTTCTACTTTATGTAAACCTTGCTTATGAGGCGCTTTACGTACATCAGTAATATTACCTTTAAATCCGTTAGCAACAACAACACCATTGTCACATTCTTGACCACCCATTGTAGCATAGAATGGAGTCTTATCAAAAATAGCTTCACCTACACTATCAAATTCATCAGTCTTAACACCGTTAACAAATAAACCAATTACTTTTGCAGTACATGTTCTTTCAGTATATCCAACGAATTCTGACTTTTCTTCAAAGTTCATTAAGTCGATAGCTTGAGATCCCATTGATTCTGCATCTTCACGTGCATCACGAGCTCTTTGTCTTTGTTTTTCCATTTCAGCTTTGAATCCATCTTCATCAACTGTAAAGCCGTTTTCTTCAGCCATTTCTAATGTTAATTCATAAGGGAAACCATAAGTATCATACATCTTAAATGCTGTTTCACCACTAATAACAGTAGTCTTACCTTTATTTTCAGCAATAACGTTGTTCATTAACTTTTCGCCTTCATTTAATGTAGCAACGAAACGTTCTTCTTCAGCTTTAACTAATTTTTGAATATATGCACATTTATCAGTTAAATATGGATAGAATCCCTTCATGTTGTCAACTACTACTGGTACTAATTCATGTAAGAATGCACCATTAATACCAATCTTACGAGCATATCTAGCAGCTCTACGTAATAAACGACGCAATACATATCCACGGCCTTCATTAGAGAATAATGCACCATCTGCTAATGCAAATGTAACTGTACGAACATGGTCAGCAATAACACGATAACTCATTTTATTGTCACCTTCATATTTCTTAACAGCCATCTTTTCAGTTGCATGAATATAAGGTAAGAATAAATCTGTATCAAAGTTAGTTTCACCATCTTGCATTAAGCATACTAAACGTTCTAACCCCATACCTGTATCAATATTCTTTTGAGGTAACTCTTTATAATCTTTGCGATCTACCCCTTCTTTAGCGTCATATTGAGAGAATACAACGTTCCATACTTCAATGTAACGGTCATTATCTAATTCTTCAAAGAATGCACGTTCACCTAAACCTTCTGGATCATATTTTTCACCACGATCATAGAAGATTTCAGTATCAGGTCCAGATGGTCCTTCACCAATTTGCCAATAGTTATTTGGTGTTCTTAAGATGTGACTTGGATCTACACCACATACTTTAGTCCAAATATCATATGCACGATCATCATCTTCATAAACAGTGATATACATACGTTCTTTTTCAAAACCAATCCAATCTTCACCAGTTAAGAATTCCCAAGCGAAAGGAATAGCTTCATCTTTGAAGTAATCTCCAATTGAGAAATTACCTAACATTTCAAAGAAAGTATGGTGACGACTAGTTTTTCCTACATTTTCAATATCGTTAGTACGAATTGATTTTTGGGCATTCGTAATACGATTACATTTTGGCTTTTCACTTCCATCAAAGTATTTCTTTAAAGCTGCAACACCAGCATTAATCCATAATAATGTTGGGTCATTGTGTGGTACAAGAGAAGCACTAGGTTCTACCATATGCCCACGTTCTTCAAAATACTTTAAGAATAAACTTCTTACTTCATTTCCACTTAAATTCTTCATATCTATTTTCCTCCAAAAAAAAAGTTCCTGTAAACAGGAACGTTAATTACGCGGTACCATCCTGATTTACTACGTAGTTACGTAGCACACCTCAATCTCTATAACGCAGAGTTACGAATGGCTTTAACCATCACTCAAAAGTAGCTTCATCTTGCCGTATTAGAAACTTACACCAACCGTTTCCTCTCTATAAATACTAATCAAAATTACTAATCTTTATCAACGATTTACCTATGTATATTAACATATTTTTTGTTTGAAAACAATACATAATAACCAAATAATCTTACTGTTTCATACAATTTTTTTGATGCGCTCTCTTTTCAAGAAAACATACTATTAAAGCATGAATAATAAACACTACTCCAAAATAACAATAAAGCAATTTCTTCTTATTTATTTTCATTTATATCACCATTATTAGTTTGTCACATTTATATTAATTAATACTTATAATTAATCATACATAATAAAAAGGAAGATTACTCTTCCTTTACTACCATAATTCATATAATGATTTTCCAACTTTAGAATCAAATCTTTCTTTCAATGTTGTTATTCGCTCTCGATCATTAATACTCAATCCCTTTTCAAACAATGATTTATCACCTATAAGTATTAGTGATTTCTTTGCACGTGTAATACCAGTATACAATAATTTCTTACTCAACATATTATAATATTCTTTTAATATTGGCATAATTACTATTTGGTATTCACTACCTTGCGATTTATGAATAGATACACAATAGGCATGAGAAATATTTTGTAGTTTTTCACCAGAATAAACAACAATATTATCATCAAATCTTACTACTAGCTTATCAATATTGTCATCTTCATATTCTTTCAAACATACTTCTTCTAAAATACCTATATCTCCATTGTATACGTCATCATCAATTTGATTCTTTAATTGTAATATCTTATCGCCCTCTCTAAATATTTTATACCCTACCTTTAATTCAAGTTTTTCATATGCAGGAGGATTACATAATTTTTGAAGTTCATGATTAATCGCATCAATCCCATTATCTCCCGCATATTTAGGAACTAATACCTGAATTTGAGATAAATCATACCCTTTTTGTAGTCCTAACAAAACTACTTTATTAACTAATTCTCTAACACTATTTTTCTCAATTTCATAGAATTTAACTTCACGCATATCATCAATATTAATCTTTTCATCTAACTTAATTTGATGAGCTAAAGTAACGACATCACTACCTTCACTTTGTCTAAATATCTTTGATAATCTAACAATTGGGAATTTTTCTGATGCAATAAAGTCGCGTAATGTTGCACCACAACTCACTGAAGGTAATTGATCTTCATCTCCTATAAATAAGATTTTATTTAAATTAGCACCAGCTTTTACGACTTGATGAAGTAACCATGGGTCAACCATAGAAAACTCATCGATTACCAATAAATCAGCTGGTAACGGGGTTTGTTCGTCAATCGCAAAGGTATTGGATTCTAAATTCCACTTCAACATTCTATGTATTGTAGTTGCCTCAACTCCTGTTAACTCCGTTAATCGTTTGGCAGCTCTTCCCGTAGGAGCGCAAATTGCAATAGATTTATTAGGATATAATTTATGATAAAGTTCAATCATGGCCTTTACAATAGTCGTTTTTCCTGTACCAGGTCCTCCAGTAAGAATTAAAAAAGGTTTTTTCAAGAACATATCAATAGCTTCTTTCTGAACATCATCATAAATAATACTATTATTGTCTTCAATCTCATTAATAAATCTAGTTATATCTTCCTTAGGTAAAACTAATTCTGGTTGACAGATAAAGTCAGCAAAATAAGACGATATTTCCTCTTCAGCTAGGTACTGCGAATAATGATAAATCTTTGTACCTTCTATATATAATAGCTTTGATTTTCTTAAATCCTCAAGAACCTCATCTAAATCAAAGTTTTGATGTCCAATCTTTTTAACCAATAATGGTATTAATTCAGAATAATCTAAATATGTATCACCTCTTCTGAAGCATTCATCCATTACAGCACTTAATAAGCCTGCACGTGTTCTATAAAAGCTATACATATCAAACTCAATACTCTTAGCAAGCTTATCTGCAGTCGCAAACCCAAATCCATCAACTTCCTCAACCAACTGATATGGATTATTGTAAACAACATCAATCACTTTTTCACCGTAAATTTTTTCCAACTTCATTATATTTCTAATACCAAGACCATGTGTAGTAAAGAAACCGATGATTTCTTCCAAATTACCATTATCCTTCAATCCATTAATAATAGAATTCTTCTTTTTAAGACTCATGCCCTTTATTGTATCTAAAATATCAGGATTGTCTTTTATCATTTGAAAAGCATTCTCACCTAGTTTATCAATAATTGTCGTAGCCATTTTACTACCAATTCCAGGAAAAACTGGGCTACTTAAAAAAGCAATTTGTGAATCATAATCTGTTGGTAAAACCCTTTTAAATGAGGTACATTGAAATTGATATCCATACTTAGAATGTTCAGCATAATCCCCCTCAAGACGATACAACATATCATATTGAAGTTCTTTAAATATACCTGTTACAGTTATAAGCTTCTCTTCTACCTCATATAATGCAAACTTCGCAACAGTAAAAAAAGAGGTTTCATTATGATAGATTATAACTTTAAATTTACCTTTAATCTCTATCATAAATACCTCCTAAATCACTAAACCATTAGAATAATTAAAACACTTAAAAAATTATTTAAAAAGTGTAAGAAAACTGCACCGAATAAATTTTTAGAATCTTCATATGCTTTACACATAAACATTCCCATACTCATGTATACTAAAACATAAATAAGGCCTATCCAGTTACCTGAAGTAATATCTCCAATACAGTGTAAAAGTCCAAAGAATAAACCGCTAACTAATGCAGCAGGTAAAAATCCAAACTTCCTAAATGATCTGAAAATAATACCTCTAAAAACTAACTCTTCTATTATTGGAGCAACAACAACAGCAGGTATAAACATTCCCCAAAAATTAGCTTTTAATAGTGCTTCTACAGCTAGCTGATTTGAACTTTGTTCGATACCAGTCAATACTAGTATGCCATAACTAATTGCAGCATTCATTAAAATACTAGGTAGATACCATTTAGCTCCTTGAATAACTGTCCTAAACAGCTTCTGTGTAAATCTTTCTAAATTATCAATAAATAGTGGCCACATTATAATAATCAATATAATACCGCTTAATGAATCACTATACATTTGAAATACATTCAAGATTTCATCATTTGATAATAAAGTAAATGTGCTTAAAGCACTCATAATAATTAATGGTAAAACAAATAAATGACAAATTAAGTAATATACAAGACCAAATAGTTGTCTTTTATTGCTAACCACTTTATCTGAATACCAATCATCAGCATATCGAGATTCTAATCTCATATTATATAAGCTCATAGGCCCTCCTATTTAAGATAAGGTAATTTATTTCCATCTTTATAAACTTCTTCAATAGTACCTCCACCAAGACAAATATCACCTGAATAGAAAACACAAGCTTGTCCAGGAGTTACAGCTGCTACACCATTAGCATATGTTACTAGAATAGTTGATTCATTAATCCACTTTAATGTTACGTCATGATCTTTTTGACGATATCTAAATTTGGCAGTACAGTTTAATTCACCTTCAAATTTCTCTCCAATATAATTAACATCAGTTACTAAGCAAGAATTTGTCATTAACCACGAATCTTCAATTCCACTTGCAACGTATAATTCATTCTTTTCTACATCTTTTCCAATAACAAACCATGGTCCACCAGGTCCACCGATACCAAGACCTTTACGTTGACCAATAGTATAGTACATAACACCTTGATGAGTGCCAAGAACTTTACCAGTTTCATATTCAATAATATTACCTTCCTTCATTGGAATATAATTTTTTAAAAACTCTCTGAAATTTCTTTCTCCGATAAAGCATATTCCAGTACTATCCTTTTTATTTGCTATTTTTAATTCAAGTTCATTTGCTATGCGACGCACTTCGCTTTTCTCTATATCACCAATTGGGAATAAAGTCTTAGAAAGTTGATATTGATTTAATTGGCATAAGAAATATGTTTGGTCCTTATTTGAATCTACACCTCTTAGCATAACAGAAGTCCCATCTTCATTGTGCACGACACGAGCATAATGGCCTGTAGCTACATAATCAGCGCCTAAACTTAAAGCATATTTCAAGAAATGATCAAATTTTATATATTTATTACATAAAATATCAGGATTAGGTGTTCTGCCTTTTTTATATTCATCAATAAAAGTTTGGAATACATTATCCCAGTACTCATTCACAAAGTCAATTCTATGCATTTTCAAGCCTAGCGCTTCAGCTACAGCACAAGCATCATAATAATCTTTCTCTTGTGGACATTGATCAGCATCATTATTAGGATTACCTAAATAATCATTGTTGGCTGCACTATCCCAGTTTCGCATAAAACAACATTCAACATCATAACCCTGCTCTTTTAAAACATATGCTGCTACGGCAGAATCAACTCCACCAGATAAACCTAATATTACTTTTTTACTCATAAAATTCACCTCAAATACAATAATAGTATACCATAATAAGCAAATAAATTAAATACAATAATCTTTCATAACGATTTCTCTAAACCACAAAAAAACCTAGTCAATAAGACTAGGTTATACTGCCTGGCAACTCGTTATCTTCACTATGGCTCGCATAGCTATTG
>JAFXJJ010000101.1 GCA_017532345.1 Erysipelotrichales bacterium | reverse complement strand
TCATTGCAGGACAAATAATACGTGGCTTGTTGCAAGCTAGCATTGTTGTTGAAAGCATATCATCAGCGATTCCATTCGCAAACTTCGCAATCACATTAGCACTGGCTGGTACCACCACAAATACATCACATGCCTTAGCTACAGATACATGTTCAACCTTAAACTCAAAATTACGATCAAACGTATCAACTAAACATTTTTTCTTTGTTAGTGTTTCAAACGTAATAGGATTTACGAAGTTACATGCATTCTTTGTCATGATAACTTGCACATCATATTTCTTGGATAAATCACTAACTAATTGGCAAGCCTTAAAGGCAGCTATACCACCACTTACACCTACTACGATAAATTTCTTTTCCATTATGTTCACCTACTTCTTTATAATCTTTAATAGTACTCTACTAGTCATACTACATAGCACAGCAGCTAATAATGCTTCAAGTACCCCATTAACACTTAATTGCCCGAGCAGTATTCCTACAACAGCACTAGCTGTAACTCCCTTATAAGCAGCATACGCATCTTTGAAGAATACATAAATACCTAGTAATACAAGTATTGTATTCGTGAAAGAGCCTACTAATGCACTGATAGGAACGGCTGTTTTAGAAAGAATATTCTTTCTACTTTTTAAATAATTATATACATATGCACTACTAACACCTATTAATATTCTTGGTAAGATACTAATAATTAAACTACCAATATTACCTCCATTATAAAATGGAGAAAACAAGAATGATGCAGGTGAAGGGGTAAAGGTATTTGTCAACAATGATGAAAGACCAAATACTAGTCCTACTAAAGCACCTGCTTTACTACCTAGAATAATCCCCGCCAAAATGACAGGAATATGTAAGGTGGTAGCACGAACAACACCAATTGGAACATATCCAAGTGGAGTAACCATCAATACGAGTTCTATCGCAACAAAGAATGATACTACTACCATTCTATAAAGCTTCTTATTGTTCATTATAATGTCATCCTTTCGCTCACTATTGGATGCGGTATGATTAATGACTTCATAATAGATACTATTTATCTAGATAAATGTCTATTGATCATTTTCTAAAGTATTCCTATTATTTCATACTAATCACTCATATTATAGTTTAAATTGGTGAAAAAGGAAAGAATTTTGATTTTGTTTTGTGGTATGATATAGTAAGTAAAGGAGGTGCGCTATGGTACATTTACATGTTCGTAGTACATATTCATTACTAAAGGGTGTAATGAGTATTGAAACTATCATAAATAAAGCTAAAGAGAATAATGTACGAGCATTATGTTTAAGTGATTATCATAGTATGCATGCTGCTTTAAACTTTTATAATGCTTGTTTAAAGAATGATATTAAGCCTTTATTTGGATTAGAAGTAAAGGTCTTATTAAAGGATAATGATTATGTATATGTCAATGTGATAGCGAAGGATAACGAAGGATACGAGAAACTATTGGCATTATCATCACTACTATGTACGACTCATATGAATGGAGTATCGGTTGAGGAATTTAAGGAATATGCTACTAATGTAGTAGTGATACTAATGAATGGTGGTATATATGAAAATAGTATTATTCAAGAGAATTATGATAGTATTAAGCCTCTTTTAGAGTTGTTTGAGGGAATTGAAGATTGTTATTTAGGACTTATTCATGCGGAATCACCTTTATGGCGTAAACGTCAGCCATTAATGAAGGAATGGGCTAGTAAGCATCAAATGAAGTGTGTGGCGTTAAGTCGTATTCTTTATGAACAAAGTGGTGATGAATCATTACTACAAGTATTAGAAGCAATTGCAGGTAATAAGTTTATTTCGCAAATGGGTTCGCCTAAAGAACGTAATCGTTACTTTAAAACAAATGAAGAAATGATATCACTATATGATAAGGAAGATTTGGATGAAGCTGAGCGTATTGCAGATAGCTGTACCGTAACGATTAAACAGAGTGGGATTCGTTTACCTAAGTTTCCTTTACAAGTAGATGCTGATAGTAAAACATATTTAAGAGAACTATGTTACTTAGGATTAAAGAAACGCTTAAATAATAAGCTAACACCTGAATATACATCACGCTTAGATCATGAATTAAAGATTATCTTTGATATGCATTTTGAAGATTATTTCTTAATTGTATGGGACTTTGTGCGCTATTCAAAATCCAAGGGTATTTTAACTGGTGCCGGAAGAGGGAGTGCAGCAGGTTCTTTAGTTGCGTATTGCTTAGGGATTATTCATGTAGATCCAATTAAATATGATTTACTATTTGAAAGATTCTTAAACCCTGAACGTATTAGTATGCCAGATATTGATATGGATTTCATGGATACTAGACGTGAAGAAGTAATTGCTTATGTAAGTGAAAAGTATGGTAATGATCATGTTGCTCATATCACGACGTTTAATACACTTAAGGCTAAACAAGTATTACGTGATGTAGGTAGAGTACTTGAAATACCTACATATGAAATCGATATATTAACAAAGAAAATACCATATGCTCCAGCTATTAAATTAATGGATGTATATAGAGATAATGCATCCTTCAAGCAAGCTGTTAATTCTAAGAAGCATCTACAAAAACTATTTAGTATTGCTTTAAAACTAGAAGGCTTACCACGTCATGTATCTGTACATGCAGCAGGCATTGTGATTGCTGATGAAGAATTAATGAAGAGTGTACCAGTTATTCGTTTAGATGATGGTAATTATGCGACACAATATCCTGCGGAGAATCTAGAAAGTCTAGGATTAATCAAAATGGACTTCTTAGGACTTCGTAATCTTACGATTATTGATGATGTATTGAGAGATGTCGAGAAGGCATATAATAAGCGTGTTGATATTATGCGACTTGATTTAAATGATGCCAAGACCATCGCATTATTCACGAATGTTGAAACGATTGGAGTATTCCAATTCGAAAGTGAAGGAATGAAGAATTTCTTACGGAAGCTACGAATTCGTAATTTTGATGAGGTAGTAGCAGCTGTGGCATTATTTAGACCTGGTCCAATGGAAAATATTCCTGAATATATTAGAAGAAGAGAAACTAATGAATTCGTTTCAATTCATCCTAGATTAGACCATATTGTAAAGTCAACCTATGGTATTTTGATTTACCAAGAACAAATCATGCAACTAGCCCAAGAAATGGCTGGCTTTAGCCTAGGTAAAGCCGATTTACTTCGTCGTGCAATGTCTAAGAAAAAGGAAAAGGACTTAATTGTTCTTAAAGATGATTTCACTAAGGGTGCACTAGCGCAAGGATTTGATAGTGAAATTATTGAAGAAGTATATGCGTTAATCATGAAGTTTGCAAACTATGGCTTCAATAAATCGCATTCAGTAGCTTATGGCTTAATCGCATACCAAATGGCATATTTAAAAGCTAATTATCCATTAGCCTTCTTTAAGGCCTTACTTAATAGTGTAATTGGTTCTGAAGCTAAGACTTATGAATATATGGAAGAAGCTAAGAAGATTGGCATTAAGTTTCTACCATTCGATATTAATTATTCTTCCGCTACTTATGAAATCCAAGATGATGGTTTACGACCACCACTATCAATGATTAAGAATGTTGGTGGTATCGCAACATCTGAGATTCTTAAAGAACGCGAATTACGTGGAGAATACAAAGATTATTTTGATTTAGTTGCACGTAGTAACACCAAACGAGTGAATCGTAAGGTATTAGAATCATTGATTGATGCAGGGGCATTAGATTGTTTTAGCTATACTAGAAATAGTATGTCGAAACATTTAGATGATGCGATTCAATATGGGGAATTAGTACGTATTGAGGATAGTGACCAAGTACGCTTCAGCTTCGATATTGTATCTAAACCATACATTAAACCGATTGAAGATCGTTTTGATGTACGCTTAGAGCGTGAAAGGGAAGTATTAGGCTTCTACTACAGTAATCATCCAATTGTTGAGATAAAGAAGAGTATGAACCTTACAACAAGTATCAACAATATCCATAATAGTAAAGGTACAGTATCTTTTATTGGTATCGTTAATAGTAAGCGTGAGTACCGTACTAAGAATGGTACATTTATGGCGTTTATGAATGTACGTGATGAAACTGGAGAAGTAGATGTGACAGTATTCCCTAATGTTTATAAAGATCACAGCGATATTAAGCGTAATGATTACGTGAAAATTGAAGGAAGAAATGATGATCGTGGAGCAGTTGTTGTGAATAAGATTGCGAAACTAGATATTATGTTACTAATGGAAAGGGGAGAATTACATAATGGCAAAGAATAAACGTTTCACAGTAGTATATGAAGATGAAGGAGGACTATTCAATCTGTCTTTATGCCGTATTATCATTGATAATGAAACGGGTGTAAATTATTTGTGTAGTGTAGATACAGGTAATGGTGGTATTAGTGGTATTACTCCATTACTTGATAGTAATGGTAATGTTGTTGTTACTATACCTGAAAAGGATCCATTTGAGTAGTTTTATGATAGTGGATATTCATAATTAAAGTGTTATTATGATGTATGAAAATAGTAGAAAATACCGAAAATAAATGGTATAATATTTCTAAGCGAGAATATATGAAAAAAGTTAGGGAAATGTTGATTTTACGATTGACAAAAACACCTAAAATATGATATAGTTCTTGCGTTGTATGTCCGTGTCTGACTACAACCGCACAAAAAAGGCTATAAGTTCGAGCAATCGACACCTTAATGGCGAGTCTTAGGCATAGAAAAATTGACAGGAGGTGCAAGTAATGTACGCAGTAATTGAAACAGGTGGAAAACAAATCCGTTGTGAAGTTGGAGCTTCAATCTTCGTTGAAAAATTAAACGTTGAAGCTGGTGAAACAGTAACTTTCGAAAATGTATTAGTTGCTAACGATGGAAAAACAACTAAAGTTGGTACACCTTACGTTGAAGGTGCTAAAGTAACAGCAGTTGTTGAAAAGCAAGGTAAGGGTAAGAAGATCATTATCTTCAAGTACAAAGCTAAGAAAGGCTCAACTAGAAGAAAACAAGGTCATCGTCAACCATACACTAAATTAACTATCCAAAACATCGAAGCTTAATATGGTGAACGTTAAAGTAACGTTGAGTAATTCATCGATTACAGAATTGGAAGTTAAAGGTCATGCTGAATCAGCCGAATATGGTAAGGATTTGGTTTGTGCCGGAGTCAGTAGTGTAACTACTGGGTTATTAAATGCTTTAGATACTTTATGTCCTGATACATGTGAATTACAACTTAGTCCAGGATATGTAAGTGTTAAAGTAAATCAAATTACTGAAGAAAATCAGTTAATACTGAAAGTAGGTAAAATACAACTCGAAACGATAGAGTTGTCAAATAAAAAATTTATTCGCATAAAGAAAGTGGAGGTGTGAATATGAAGTTCGTATTAGATCTACAATTGTTCGCTTCTAAAAAGGGAGTAGGTTCTACAAAGAATGGACGTGACTCTGCTGGTAGACGTTTAGGCGCTAAGAGAGCAGACGGACAATTCGCAAAAGCTGGTGCTATTATTTACCGTCAACGCGGTACTAAAATTCATCCAGGTGTTAACGTTGGTCGTGGTGGAGACGATACTTTATTCGCAACTTGCGCTGGAATCGTAAAATTCGAGCGTCTTGGTAAGGATAAAAAACAAGTTTCTGTATATCCACAAGCTTAGTTAATCATAGCCCCTGCAGTTTGTAGGGGCTTCTTTTTTGAGAAAATTTGAAAATTCCATTAATATTTAAAGAATTAATGTTATTATATAAACGAATATAAGAAAATGAGGTGAGAGAATGTTTGTCGATCGCGTTAAAATAAAAGTTAAAGCTGGTGATGGAGGCGATGGTATTGTTGCCTTCCGTCGTGAGAAATATATTTCATTAGGTGGACCTGCCGGAGGAGATGGCGGTAAAGGTGGTTCTATTATATTTGAAGCTGATAGTAATAAGTCTACATTATTAGATTTACGTTACAATAAGATTATTAAGGCTGAGAATGGTGAACGTGGTAAGAATAAATGTATGTCTGGTGCTGATGGTAATGATATTATCTTAAAGGTGCCTGTAGGTACATGTGTTAAGAATGAAGTTACTGGTGCTTTAATTGCTGACTTTACACGTCCTAAGCAACGTATTGTGATTGCGAAAGGTGGTAAAGGTGGTAGAGGTAATAAGAACTTTGCTACTCCAAGAAACAGTGCTCCTGAATATGCTGAGCATGGTGGTGTAGGTGAAGAGTTACAACTACAAATTGAATTAAAGATTCTTGCTGATGCTGGTTTAGTCGGATTCCCTAGTGTTGGGAAATCAACATTATTATCAGTTGTTAGTGCTGCTCGTCCAGAAATCGCTGATTATCACTTTACAACAATTACTCCTAATTTAGGAATGGTAAAGGTTGATAAGGAGCAAAGCTTTGTATTAGCTGACTTACCTGGATTAATTGAAGGTGCTTCAGAAGGTAAAGGATTAGGTCATCAATTCTTACGTCATATTGAACGTTGTCGTGTAATTATTCATGTTGTTGATATGGGTAGTGCAGAAGGTCGTGATCCAGTAGAGGATTATCGTAT
>JAFXJJ010000100.1 GCA_017532345.1 Erysipelotrichales bacterium | reverse complement strand
GATCAAACTCTCCATTTGATATTGACTCTAGTTTTTCACTAGCTTCTTTCTTGTTTTTCCGAAATCTTTTTTCGATTTCTTTTTTGAATTGACGTTGTTTCTGTTTAGTTTTCAAAGATCAAAGTTTTCTCTCGCTCGATGCATTTCATCAAGCGCTCGTTTATAATACCATCCCACCTCCCTTATGTCAATACCTTTTTTTAGTTTTTTATAAAAAAATAAAAACTTTTTATTATAATAACACTTAAATTATAAATATTCATTGAATAAGTTGCTTTGTATATGAAATTAAGTATTTTTAGGTAAATTTAATTCTCATTTTCTAGATATTTATTCTTAATAAAAAAAGCGAATTTTTAAATCCGCTTATTTTTTACTAATATCTCTATGCGATACCGTACATTTGTATCCTTTATCTTCAAAATATCTTTGTAGTAGAATTGCGAATGTCGCTGATCGATGTTGTCCACCTGTACATCCAAGACCTACAACTAGTTGTAGTTTACCTTCTTTTTTGTATAAAGGAATTGAATAATCCATTAAATCCACAATACGTTTGAATAATTCTCTTGATTCTTCAAATCCCATTACATATTCTCTAACCTTCTCATCCTTTCCTGTTAAAGGCTTTAGTTCTTCAATATAGAAAGGATTTGGTAGACATCGAACATCAAATACTAAATCGGCATCTGTAAGAATCCCTTTTTTAAAGCCAAATGATGTGAAGTTAATAAGCATTTTCCCATCCTCAACATTTGTGAATACTTCAATTACTTGACTTTTGATCTTTTGCGCATCATATAAAGATGTATTTATATAATAATCAGCACGATCTTTAATTGGATTTAAAATGGTACGTTCTAAATTAATAGCTTCTTGTAAATGCTTAACTTCTTCACTCATTAATGGATGCATACGTCTAGTTTCTTTATAACGATGTAGTAATACACCATCTTCAGCATCTAAGAATAATAATGAATACTCAATCTTTCTCGCATCCATCTCATCTAGCACATTAGCCATACTTAAAAACATATCTTTACTACGAGAATCAATAGTAATCGCCACTTTTCTCGCAAAGCCTTCATCACTTCTCATAAAGTCAGTAAAGTTTAATAAGAAGTTTGGTGGTAAATTATCAATACAATAATAACCGATATCTTCCAACGCTACAATTGCTTTAGATTTTCCAGCACCACTCATCCCAGTTACAATTAGAAGTTCCATAATCCCACTCACTTTCTAATGACGTCTTTTTAAATACTCTGAATACAATTCCATGATTTCTTCTTCATTAAATGGTGTTTCTTTTCTTTCAATACATGCTAGTAATTCATCATATGTCTTACGTACAATTGTATCGATTTCTACTGAATATTCCATTTGTTTTTTATGTAATTGATATTCATCTTCATCTAGATGAATAAGTGATCCATCTGGGAATACCTTAACATCTAAATCATAATCAATATACTTAATAGCTTCTCTATCATATAAATACGGAGATGCTAGGTTACAGTAGTAATATACACCTGTCTTACGTATCATACAAATTACATTAAACCATAATTTAGGAAAGAAAAACCAAATTGCTGGTTCTCTTGTAAACCACTTTCTTCCATCGCTTTCACTAACTAATGTTTTATTATTTACTACAATACATTTATCTTCATCTGCATCTAATACATATCCTTTAGTCCATGTACGATGTAATGAGCCATCATGTTTATAACTATAAATATATACATATGTATTCTTATTAGGTAGCACAATATCACCTCTTACAACATATCTATTATAAACAACAAAATGATTTTAGTAAACTCAAACATACGTATTCCCTAAATATTATTTTTCTAAAAAATAAAACTGCCATTACTGGCAGTTAATTATTATTAAGCGATTTCTAAAGCAATTTCCATCATTTGAGTGAATGAATTTTGTCTTTCTTCAGCTGTAGTTTCTGGTTCTCCCCAGAATGAATCAGATACTGTTAATAAACAAGCAGCTTTCTTTCCTAAGTAAGCAGCATTACAGAATAATGCATAACTTTCCATTTCAACACCTAAGTGTCCCATCTTAGCCCATTTCTTCCAAGCATCGCCATCTACACCGTAGAATACGTCATTAGAACAGATAGGTCCTACATGATAAGGAACATTTAATTTCTTAGCAGCATCTACTGCTTTTTCAATTAATTCATAGCTTGCACATGCAGATAATGTACCACGTGATACATATTGTGTACCCCAGCTAGAATCTGTACTAGCAGCTTGCGCAATAATAACGTCTCTTACATGAACATCTGGTTGATAAGAACCACAAGAACCAATACGAATAATAGTTTCTACTCCGTAGAAATTGAATAATTCATATGAATAAATACCAATACTTGGCATACCCATACCACTACCCATTACTGATACTTGTTTACCTTTATATGTTCCTGTATAACCAAACATATTTCTTACTGTATTAAATTGTACTGGATTTTCTAAGAATGTTTCAGCAATAAATTTTGCACGTAGAGGATCTCCAGGCATTAATACTGTTTTCGCAATTTGTCCTTCTCTTGCTTCATTATGTGGTGTACCCATATTTTTATCTCCTTTATATATTTTACCTATGTATAATTATACCATACTTTTTTTAAATTCCTAATATTTTCACACTTAAAGCGAAATATATTAAAAGTGCTAATGTGTCTACAATTGTAGTGATTAATGGAGCAGCCATAGCTGCAGGGTCTTGATGAAGTGATTCTGCAATTAAAGGTAGTAATCCACCCACCATCTTCGCAACAACTAACGCAACCGTCATACTTAATGCGATTACAGCAGCAATCTTCAATGTCACATCAGGTGGTAGTAACATCATTCGCGCAATTACCACAGCAAATAATATCATGCCACACAACACACCTACTCTAAGCTCCTTCCATAAAACACCCCAGATACTTTTAAACGTTAGTCCATCAACCGAAATACCACGAATAACCATGATACTCGCTTGACTTCCAGCATTACCAGCGGTTCCCATAATCATCGGTACAAATGATGATAAGGCAGGAATAACTGCCAAGGCATTTTCAAATTCCGATAAAATTGAACCGGTTAGTGTAGCAGTAATCATTAAGCCACAAAGCCAAGGTAATCTTGACTTCGCCATATCCCAAACCGAAGTCTTTAAGTAAGAATCTTCCACTGGCACGATGGCAGCCATTTTTTGGATATCTTCTGTTACTTCTTCTTCAATGACATCCAGGATATCATCGACAGTGATAATACCAATTAAACAATCTTCATCATTTACTACTGGAATTACCAAAATATCATATTTTGATGCAAGATATGCAACCTCTTCTTGGTCAGCATCCGTCTTAACATAAATAACATCCTTATTCATAAGATTACGAATCATTTCATCTTCATCTTCAAACAGAATATCACGTAAAGAAATTGTACCAACTAATTTACGTTTACTCACGATGTAACAATACGAAATTGTTTCCGCAACCTTACCTTGTCGTTTAATACGACGAATTGCCGAACCTACAGTATCCGTTTCTTTAAGTTCCACAAAGTCAGTTGACATCAAATAGCCAGCTGTTCCAGGTTTAAAACTAAGAATTGTATTTAATTCATCACGTTGCTGTGGAGTAGCTGCTTGTAGCACCTTTTTTACTAGATTTGCAGGTAATTCATCCATTACATCAACAACGTCATCGGTATACATGTTGTCAAGTACCGTACGAATTTCGTTACTTGTAAATGTTTCGATAACTTTACTTTGAGTTTCTGAATCTAAATAAGAAAACAGTTCCCCTGTTATATCTTTTCTAATGACTTTAAAAATAAATAAAATGTCATTAATATTTAAACAATCAACATGCTCAGCTAAGTCTACAATATTAAATTCATCAAATACTTCTCTTAATATCTTTACTTCTTTACCTGCAATCAGTTCATTTAAGAAGGCTGTTGTTATACTTAGATTATCCATAACTTACCTCCTAAATTCTCAAGATTATACGCGCTAATCCAAAATAAACAATTAGCGATAATGAATCAACGCATGTTGTGATTAAAGGTGACGCCATAGCTGCAGGGTCTTGTTTTACTACTAACGCAATTAGCGGTAAAATTCCACCTACCATCTTTGCAACTACAACTACCACAAATACTGATAAAGATACTGTAATCGCAATATCCCATCCTACACCATCTACTAAGAAAACAATACGCAATGTATTAAGTGCAAATAAGATAAAGCCACATATTAACGCAACACTCATCTCTTTAAGAATAACTTTAAAGAAATCTTTCACTTCTAAATCATTAACTGTAATACCACGAATAACCATCGCACTAGCTTGGCTACCAGCGTTACCGGCAGTATCCATTAACATCGGCATAAAGGCTAATAATGATGGTACAGTAACTAATAAATCACTATTCTTATCAATAATTAGTGAAGAAATAGTATAAGTAATCATTAAAACAAGTAGCCAAGTAAGTCTACTCTTAGACATCTCAACAATACCTGTTTTCATATAAGAGCCTTCAATTGGTGCAACCCCAGCCATCTTATGGATATCCTCTGTTGCTTCAACTTCAATGGCATCAATGATATCGTCAGCCGTAATTACCCCAACCAAACGATTGGAATCATCAACGACTGGAATTAACGCAATATCGTACTTTTGAATTTGTTTAATAGCTTCTTCTTGGTCATCTTTTGTACATACATACACAAAGTCTGTTGTCATCAAATCACCAATAATCGTATCAGTAGGTGCAAATATAATCTCTCTTAAAGATACTATACCTGTTAATACACCATGCGCATTTAAGATAAAACAATAGTTAATAGTTTCTGCTAACCTACCTTTTAGTTTTATCTTTTTCATTGCTACTTCAACACTATCAGATTCAGCTAATTCCATAAAATCAGTAGTCATAATAGAACCAGCTGAATTACTCTCATAACTTAATAACTTATTGATTTCTTCTCTTCTTTCAGAACTAATACTTGATAATACCTTCTTCACAATTTCAGCAGGCATTTCTTCTAAAATCTCAAGAATATCATCACTATATAGGTTATCCACCATGGAACTGATTTCATCACCAGCAAAAGAACTGATTAAACTTTCTTGTACTTCACTATCTAGATACGCAAATAATTCCCCACTAATACCCTTCTTTAATACACGGAAAATAAACATTGCTTCATCTAATGCTAGTTTAGATACAATATCTGCCAAGTCAACAATATTATGCTCATCAAAGATTGCTCGTATCTTTCGAACACTCTTCTTCGCAATTAGTTCACTTAGCATCTCTTGAGTGATTTCAATATTATCCATGGGTTCACCCCCTACTATTATTATCTTTTCTTATTTCCAAAGCTATCGCTCTTAAAACCTGATAATACATTTGTATCATAAGAGAAAATCATCTTTTCTTGATCTCTCTTACGATCAATTGCTAGTTTAATTAATGTATCCATTAATTCCGTAAAGTTAACACCGCTCTTTTCCCATAAATAGAACGCTAATGAACCAGGAATAGAGTTAATTTCATTTACATAAATATCATTTGATTCTCCATCAATCATAAAGTCAATACGACAAACTCCACTACTACCAAGTGCCTTAAATGTATCACTAGCTAACTGAGTAATATATGTTGTGGCAGCATCTGAAATATTGGCTGGAATAATACGGGCTGTACTAGCCATACCTTTACTAGCACCACTACCTTTAGTATTACCACCTTTAGCACCCATCTTACCATTACCAGCTGTATATTTCTTATCAAAGCTTAAGATATCTTCATTATCTGCTTTATATACTTCTTCTAGTACACTTACTTTATGTTTAGTCGCATTACCAAGTACTGATGCATTTACTTCTTTTAATTCTCTAACCATCTTTTCTACCACTAATTTTCTATCATATTGACTAGATTCTTTGATAGCAGATACGAATTCATCTTCATTATGGGCAGTAGTAATACCGATTGAAGAACCAAGACAAGCAGGCTTAATAATTACTGGGAATCCTAAATCCTTAGCTTTCTCAACATACATATCTTTATCCTTAGTAAAGTCATTACTATATAACCAGAACCATCTAGTTAATGGTAATCCACTATTCTCTAAGATATGCTTCATGATAACTTTATCTTGACCTACTGCACTAGCAATTACATCACTACCTGAGTATGGTAATTTAAGTGTTTCTAAATAACCTTGTAAAGCCCCATCTTCACCATTAGTTCCATGCATTACTAATACTGCAACATCAATATTAGTTTCCTTTGCGAATAACCCACGGTTTATATTACTCATTACTACACCATTACCTTTGCGGTAGAATGTAACTTGAGTTGCTTTCTTTTCCAATGCTTTTAAATCTTTATAGATATCCATATCAAATAAAACATCACCACTATAGAATAAACGATCCTTTGTGATGTAGATAGGATATACTTCATATTTATCACGATCTATAGCTGCCATTGCTTGTGCAGCTGAGATAATACTAATTTCATGTTCAACCGATTCTCCACCGAACATAACGCCTACTTTTAATTTCATAACTATTCACTCCTTAATCACAGTATACATCTAAATGATTCAAATATATATCTAAAGCCCTCATTAATTCTTTCTCCGTATTCTTCAATGATAGCTTTGGTAATGCATCAATTTTAAAATAACGAACATCCTCTGTTTCATGATTACACTTTAAATCATTACTAATAGCTTTGGCGACAAAATAATGTACATATTCACTACAAACAGCAGGATAGTCCTTATAATATTCTCTTCTAAAGATTGCGACTAATCGTCCCAATTCAATATCTACATTAGCTTCTTCCTTACATTCCTTAATGGCATTATCCTTTAAATCCATAAAGATTTCACACCATCCTCCAGGAATTGCCCAACCACCATCTTCTTTTTCTTTCACCATTAGTAATTCATTATTCTCATTAAACACAAGAACACGAACACTTGATGGAGGTGTTGGATATAAATCACGCTCAAAGATATTTTTGGAAATCTTAAAGTCTTCACATTTTTCATTCAACATTTCTCTTGATAATGCTTCTAATTGTTCATAATTATCAATTGCATAAGGATCCTTTGAATACATAAGTCCTATTTTAGAGATTTGTTGTACTTTCAAAATAAACTCAAGAAAGCTCATAGTACGCCTCCTTATCCTATATAATTATACTCCAAGAGTAGCTTTGTGACTATAGTAAAATTGCGTGAAACATCATGTTTTCACGCAATCTTCTTTTTATTTACTAAATGCATCTGGTAAATCGTTCTCAAGTAGAATTGTATCACCTGGGTTAGAACGAGTGCGAACTTGAACGAACGCTTCTTGTACAGTATTAAACACCTTAACATTCTCCATATCGAAGCCACTTTCTTCTAAACCTTCATAAATTGGTTTAGTTTGAGCTGGTCCAATTAAATATACAACATCAACACAGTCTTTCATCTGCTTACCAAAGTTACGGTTATATTCTGCTTGTTTATCACCTAAGTCAATTAAACCAGGTGTAAGAATATATCTTGTACCAGGCATCATCTTCATAACCTCTAACGACATACCAGCTCCTACTGGATTAGAGTTGAAGGCATTGTCAATCCATGTTTGGGCAAATTGCTTCTTCACTTGAAGGCGATGTTCAACATACTTCACATGACTTACAGCACGTTGTAATTCTTCAATCGTAATACCCATTTCATAACCAACAGCTATCGCAGCAATAATATTAGAAATATTATGCTTACCTAATAGTCTAGTTTCAAAAGGATATGTTCCCACATCTTTGATTACAACATCGAATGTTGATCCATTAGGTGAATAAGAAATATTAGTTGCCCTGAAGTCTGCATCATTATCAATCGCAAATGACACAATCTTACAAGT